>DATLTL010000095.1:0-3923 GCA_035533635.1 Nitrososphaerales archaeon | reverse complement strand
TATTACTCGCGGAATCGAGTTTACGATTATTGCAGCTGTAGCGATGTCGCCCGGAGTTCCTCCCGGTATCCGAAGAGAAATGTTTGGAACTCCCAGGAATTCGATCTCATCGTAAGTATCCGAAGCACCGGCATACATCTCTATGTGATAGGAAGCTACACGTTTCTTGTTGGCAAACCCGTAGCCCTCTTGGACGAGTCCGATTGCGCGTCCATTTTCAACTACTCCGAAATGCTCGGTCTTTACTGACGAAGATGCAATTTTCGGGGAGACCTTTTGATCTATTTTATCCACTTCCATACCCAGAGACGCACACGTAAGTGCAATTGATTCTGGCAAACCAATGTGACCGAATTTTCCGGTGCGTACGTTCTGATCGAACTCGTCCACGGTCATTCCTATCCCAACCTTCATCTGGAATGGAAGCCTGCGTTTTGTCGCGTCAAGGATTCTTGTCGCACGAATTTCAGAGATACTTTGGCAAACTCCGCTCAAAGTCACTGCCAGTGCGTCCAAAACAAACCCTGGATTTACACCAGTCCCGAGAAGAGTAACATTGTTTTTCTTTGCAGATAGATCGAGTTCCTTAGCAATCTCTGCATAACTAAACCACGGATACGCGAGCTCTTCGCAAGTACTTATGACATCAACTCGGTTCTCGCAGAAATTGAGCAACTGCGCTTTTGCCATTGAAAGAAATGAAGTCGTCGCATGGAGGACAACGTCCGCCTCTTTGTAGAGTCCATTTCCTTCCTTCTGGACGCGGATTCCAATGTTTTTGTCAAGACCTAGGATACCTCCCAAATCTTTGCCAACTAGTTTTGGGTCCGAATCAACAGCTCCGATAATCTCAATCTGCGAACTCCTGCTGATTGCGAGCTTTGCAATTGAAGACCCGATTGGACCTAGGCCATATGAGATTACCTTCCACTTGCCCACTTTTCTCAACCCGTCGAAATCCTTGGCAGGTTAAAAGCTTCGCTTGGTGAAAATAATTTGTAGCGATCAAGCAGTATTTTTTGCCTTTACTAATCAATAGCGTAGAGAGCAATCTCGCGTTTGAGGTCTTCCAGTATGAGCTCTGCATCAGTTCCCACAGACAACGTAGAAATCAATACTTTGAACCGGCTAGTTGAGACAATTGAGGATGTAAAGAACGGTTTGGATACGGATGTGATCGCAAGCTGGTACGGCGTCATAGAGAGCGAGACGAAAGCACTTTGCCCGACTGAAGAATTGAGAGATAGCGTGTATGTTATTCAGGACGCGCTCCTTCCTATGAAATTCGAGTTCAAGACTTCGAAGAGAGCTATTCCCTACGTGATCGAAGTTATTGAAAATAACCTGAACGCGATGCCGTTTGCGACCAGACTCTACTTCCAAAAATTCGAAGAGATAATGCAGAAGGAACTTTCTGTATATTTTCAAAAGACAACTCAGACGGAAATTTCAGGAAAATAACGGAAGTCTATAGTATTACACGCGAAGATTCCTGTTGCCGTTGCGCTTATTTTTTTCTTTATGAACCAAGCGATCTGACTATTTTAAGAATAAAAGACTAGAAAACCCTCTAGTCCTTAATGACGCTAGTTTTTATTCTACTAGCACGCGTGCTAGGACTCGTGGCCGCCGCAACCGCAGGAGCCACCGCCACATCCACAACCGCATGAAGAAACTGCGTTCGGGTTGTCGATCTTAAAGCCGGATCCTTGCACCGTATCGACAAAGTCGATGTGCGCACCTTCCACCAGCTTTGCACTCTGTTGGTCGATGTAAACGTTAATCCCGTTTTCTGTCCAGGACAAGTCGTCGCTCTTTGCGTTCTTTTCCAGCACCATTCCGTACTGGAATCCTGAGCAACCTCCCTGCTGCACGAAGATACGCAGGCCGTTTGCTTTCTCCTTATCCTTTGCCATGAATTCCTTCACGCGCTCAATGGCCAGGGGAGTTATTGTGACGATCTTTTCAGTAGTTTGCATGTCATACGTAATGGTAACTTCGCATATTAGAATATTCCGCATCGCCATTCATCTCAGAATCGAGACGAGCCGGGCAAATCTGTTCTAGAAAGCGGTCAAATCGTGCAAAAAGAACCCGTTGTATCTCAATCTTCAATGCGAAATGTTAAGTCGGCTTCCGCTTTCCGATTGATACTGAAATCACGGTTGTCCCTAGAATAATGCAGTACAAATGGAAAGTTATTGGCATCACCACCGTTGGAACGTTGATGGCCGGCATTGACACGAGAATACTTGTCGTCGGCCTTCCAGCAATTGCTCAACAGTTGCATGCAAGCGCGGACGAATCCATCTGGATGGGTCAATCTTATCTGCTTACGGGCACTTTGTTTCTGCTTTTTGTAGGAAGGATAACCGATCTCTTTGGGAAGGTCAAAATATTCAATTTCGGCTTCATCATCTTCACCGTTGGTTCAGCTTTCTGCGCGCTCTCCTTCAACGCATTAGAATTGATCGCATCCAGAGCATTGCAGGGAGTAGGATACGCGCTGATCGTGGCAAACAGCGCCTCGCTCATAACCGATTCGAGCCCCAGGAGCCAGCTTGGAATGTTCCTTGGTTTCAACGTGACCGCATGGAGAGTTGGAGCAATAGCCGGTCTATCTCTTTCAGGTCTAGTTCTCTCCTTCGTAGTTTGGAGAGGTTTATTCTACATCAACATACCAATCGGAATTCTTGGCACTCTGTGGGCTTACAGAGAGCTTCGCGAGATTGGGACCAAGGACACATCAAAAAGAATGGATTGGAGCGGGTTCATTCTATTTGCGATAGGTCTCACATCTGTATTGCTCGCTGTTACGTTTCTCAGCTACGGTGCATCTGGCTCGATTCTGGGCTACTCCTTTCTAGGGCTCGGGGTTATTTTTCTTGCAATTTTTGTAAAGGCGGAATCGAGATCACCCTTTCCACTTCTCGACCTAAAGTTGTTCAAGATCAAAGCTTTCGCAGCTGGAAATCTCGCGCTAATCCTCAACGGGATTGTTTTTTCAGGTTTCACACTTCTCATTGCATTCTATTTCGAACTGGGAGTTGGGTACACCCCGCTGCAATCGGGCGTCGCCATAGTACCGCTCGAGATATCATACCTTATTTTGGCTCTCATTAGCGGAAAGCTGTCTGACAAATATGGATCGAGGGGTCTTTCAAGTTTAGGGCTTTCGATATCTACGGTTGGTATAATCCTTGTATTTTCTTTCAACTTGTCCACGCCCTACCCAGAAGTTGCAATAATTCTTTCACTCGTCGGAGTCGGAAATGGTTTGTTCATGTCTCCGAATACCCGGGCGATCATGAGTTCGGTTCCTGCCAACAGAAGAGGAGTTGCAAACGGCTTTAGATCAACTATGTACAATATTGGATTCGCTTCTAGCTACGGTCTTGTGATACTATTCATAACTTTTGGAATGCCGTACGACTCGCTATCCCTTCTGCTCCAAGGCAGCGGAACTCTGACACTTGCGAGGGTAGAATTCCTAAGCGGTTTCAGGATTGCCGCCTTGATGTTGGCAGTTTTGGATGGCGTTGCTATAATTCCATCTGCGATGAGAGGAGCCAAGGAAAAGCTTCGCTCTGAAGACGCACAAAGTGAAGACGTGTCTTAAAGGGTACGCAATAAGTAAACGAGAACATAAGACGGCTAGAGGCGAACGTGTCCTCCGCCCGCAACTCTCAGAGCTTTGGAGTTGAGATCGATAATGCACACGTTCATTCCCTCCCAGCATGGGATAGCATCTTGCAATTTTGCAATGCGTGAGTCAGGTGTTTTTCCCTGAACAATTTTGGTAACCAGCATTTCGCCGCTTGCTTCAAGGTGTAAATCCCTATCCACCGTCGGTTGCTTGTAGTATGGACACTGTTTGAAACTGAATTCCAAAGATGAAGATAGCTTGAAGGAACCATCGTCCA
>DATLTL010000094.1:0-12857 GCA_035533635.1 Nitrososphaerales archaeon | reverse complement strand
AGAATTTGCCGATATCTAAATTATTGCAAATGATCTCTTAAGAAAGCATTTAAACGAACTTGAAGAAAGGGTTTTCCTGCCTATCGAGTGGGCTCGTCGTCTAGCTTGGTTAGGACACCGCTCTGACTGCTTTAATCTCCTGAAGATTCTAGCAAGAAAACGGCGGGGGTCGTGGGTTCAAGTCCCTCCGAGCCCATATTATTTTATCAATAGGCTCAAGCCTGTTTAAATAGAAGTTGTTTCCCTAGCCGGCTACTTTGACCGTTGAAATTCAATTAGGGCAGGAAGGTACGAAGAAAGCTAAGCTATTGTCGAATGAGAATATCAAGCGATGGTATGATAATCTCTATTCGGCCTCACCTCATACAGCTATTCCACGATTGTATAGGTTATCGAATTTCTGCGAGAGAGCAAAGATAGACCCTGAAGCTTTGGTTAAGCTCGATCAGAAAAAGCTAGAGGATATTGTACAGGATAAAGTACGGGACTTGGAGAAAGAGGGCCTAGCTCCTGATTACATACACGGCGTAATAACAGCTATCAAGTCTTGGTTACTACACAATGAAAGAGAGATCAAAAGGAACATTCGCATTAAGGATATGGGAGAGTCGAGAATACAAAGTACGGAAAAGGTGCCAGAACCTTCTCAAGTAATGGATATACTAACGCTATCAACGGTAAGAGGTAGAGTAAGCATATCGTTTTTGGCCTTTTCTGGCGTAAGGCCAGAAGTTCTCGGAAGCGTTGATGGTACTGATGGTTTAGTTCTCGGCGATCTTCCCGATTTGGATATTGAGGCATTGAAATTCAAACAGATTCCCGCTCAGGTAATTGTAAGGAAGGCCGTAAGCAAAGTGAGGCATCAGTACTTTACATTCTTGAACGAAAAGGGTTGCGATAATCTTCTAACTTACTTAAGGCAGAGAGTAGAACAAGGAGAGAAACTCACCAAAGAAAGCCCAGTGATCAAGTCGGACTCTCGGAAGAAGGTAGCAGCTCTCAAGATCTATCCAAAAGAGCTAAAGTATTTTCTTTGCACTCAGAATATCACGGAAGAGGTAAAGCGCGCAATAATACGGGCAGGATTGAACGAACGGCCTTACGTTCTAAGAAGCTATTTTGCCCAAAGATTGTTGCAAGCTGGACTAGATAACAAAATGAACGGAGAAATCAGAGCTTTCTTTGAAGGCCACAAGGGCGACATAGAAAGAGACTACACCACAGGCAAACACAATTTGAATAAAGACATGATGGCCAAAGTAAGGCAGCAGTACCTTAACGGTTCGCCTTATCTTGATGGTTCGCTTGCCGAATTAGAGAAGATAGAGCAGGCCTCTAATGATAAGTTATCTAAAGCTAGAGAGGAAATAGAGGCGCAAGTCAAGGCAGAGTACGAGCCACAGATGAAAGCTCTTACGGATAGAGTGAACGCATTTTTCAGTATCTTGAATGAGGCTGAAAAGAAGAAATATCTTGAGTGCGTTGGAGAAAACTTTCCTTAAAGTAGATTCATTACTCCAAAGGTGTATTAATTGAATGCGGGCGAAACAGATTCATGCGAGATTACCCTCTGCATCCTGGATTACGCACATTCTGGGTAGATCTCCAAAGAGAACGATTGAAGGCGATCGAGCCAGGCGGAAGAATAATCCTTGACAATCCAAATGACGGAAGATACGAAATACCTTTCTCTGCTATCTCCAAGTATTTCCAGCTAGATGATCCGGCCATTTACAAATGGACAATGTATTTGACGGCTAGGGCAACGCAACCTAATTTCTTTACAATCTTATCCAAAAAGATGTTGCCAGACGGAAGGCGCGAGAATACTGTCATTGTCGATGACTTCGACGCGAGCAAATATTTTGTTTCAGATCTTGAAAAGGCAAAGTCGAATGAGGAACCCGAAATGCTTGTTTTTGATACTTCGCAAACAAAATCTGCGGAAGCCGAAATTGAAGCCGAAATTGACACTTCCTCACGATTTGAGATGGAAAATGAGCTTGAAGGCTTCTTAGCTCAGAATTGGAGCACTATTTTCCCTGAATGGGAAAAAATGGGTCGCCAAGTTCCGGCTGGAGATGCCGGCAGAATGGATTTTCTAGGCAAGCACAAGACAAGTGGGCACTTCCAAGTGTGGGAATTGAAAAGGGGCGAATCCGATGATGCGGCATTAGCTCAAGTATTGAGATACATGGGTTATATCACTAAGAATATGGCGGGCGGAGACAAGTCCAAAGTGAGCGGCGCAATCATATGCCTTACTCAGGGAGAAGGTCTGAAGCTTGCTGTGAGTCAGCTGGATGGAAGGGTAACCGTATTAGAATATCAAGTGAAATTCAACCTGAAGCCAGCCGCTATACTTTCTTAAGTAGTGCAGCTTTGACAAGAATGGCCGATGTTTTTATCAAATTTTTGTACAAAACTTGGTAAATCTGTCATAAAAGTTGGCGTATTTACTTGAACTGTTTGGGATAGGCCTTTAGCAACCTCGCGGTGTCCTGCCCATCGATAATTCCATAATAAATGATCTTTCCCTCATAGTAAGATTTCATTTTAGCTTGGGTCGCTAAAGCTTCCAGCACAGATTCGTCAATCTGTGCCCAATATTGAACAAGAAACGCTTGTGCGGGAGTCTTGAACAGCCGCGCAATCTGATCACCGCGCTTCCCCATTTTCTTTGGATAAAGAACACCTTTCGTACCCCTACCTTTAAAGCCGAATGCGGCGCTAATTCTCTTGCCTTTTTTTAAAGCGAACCTAGTTGTCAATAGGTCGTTTCCTTCTCCGCCCCAGTCTTGGAATTTCCCCCCTTCACAAATGATTTGTTTGAATCCCCTCTTGAAAACTGCTTCCTTGATAGGCTTGGGTGATACAATATTGTGACTTATTGTCCGCACTTTAGAAAGCGAAGCAATATCATCAACAGTAATCATTTTCGTTTTGATCAGTTGCCCCGGCAGTTTGACTCTCACTTCAACTTGACCCGACGGCTGATCTCTTTTCATAAAGTTCGTGAGCTTTGTCTTGCTCTTCGCAAGAGCTAGAATCTCGTGCCTATGTCTCGAATAGAAAGCGTCCTTGGTGTAGGCCCATCTACCTTTCACTTTGATCCTGTTGATGATTTGGTCGCTGTACAATTCATTCGCGCGCTGGAGTACTATGATCTCGTTCCGAATACCAGTTCGTCGCTTAATGTCTTCGATAGTTTTTATCTTCTTATGACCGCTATACACTGCTTCGAATACTAATCTGCGATCAACAGAGCGACCAATGGCTCTAACGGCTTGTGCCAGGGAGGCTGTCGAGTGAGATCTTACATCACTTACAGACTCTGGCATTCATTGATCATTGCTTTTCTTGTACAACTTTTTCACAGGGTACTCTCTGCTGAAGTTGCCTTGATCAGTTTCCAGCCACTTTGCAAGGGCTCTTCCATTGATTCCTAAACCTAAGAGTTGCAATATTACGAGTCTTCGAATCAGAATTAGTTCTTGCAGAATTTCCTCCTGCAAATCATTATCCGATTCACTGGGCTTTGCTTGCTTTCTTGTTCTTCTTTTCTTTGGCAATTCTGTTTAACGCCACCGCTACTGTATTCGGAGTTGTTCCAAGAACCATCGCTATACGTCCAGAGGCGTATCCACGCTCAGAA
Source organism: Nitrososphaerales archaeon (assembly GCA_035533635.1). GTDB lineage: Archaea > Thermoproteota > Nitrososphaeria > Nitrososphaerales > CADDZS01 > DATLTL01. The sequence continues at coordinate 9,202 of DATLTL010000094.1, read as the reverse complement.
AGCATACGAATTTTCTCCGTTTGTTTCATATCCTTATCCAACGAGATCGCAAGTATCAACGCGTCGAGTCTATCAGTAATTTCTTTCAGTTGATCAGGTGCCATACGTGTGACATTCTGGCCATTTGCGCTTCTTGGCATCGTTTAGCTTGATGGGAAGATTCGCGATATTTAAATTAAGGCATTTTGCAATTGGAGGCAGGAAGATTGGCCAAATGCCCGATAGAATAAAAAGAAAGCGAGCGAAGCGAGTTCTCACTGAAAGAGAATTGTTAGAGCAAATCAGAGATTTGCTGATTGAGAACCTAAGAACCACAGACATTTCTCCTGCAGCTTTAGGTAAGCTTACCGGTTTGAAAGAAAAAACAATCACGAATCAATTTCCATCAATCAAAGCTAAGAAATAGAATGCGTTTCAAGCATTTGAATGCGTAAGAGTGAAATACGATTGGAGACCGATTTGCCAGAAAAAGATCAAGTGATCATTCCTCAATGGGTACAAGCGCTTCTTCCGAGTCTCAAGTACTCAGAAAGACTGGTTATTCTGTTGCAGTTCTCGCCCGAACCGATGAGCAGGATTACATGCAAATCTTACACTAGAAGTCTTTTGATTCCAGAAGGATGGTGGATCGGAAGCAATTTTAGCAGAGATCTGAAAAAACTTCCGAAAGGGACGATTAGCACAACGGAAAAAGATGGCAAGCCGTTGTTCTCTATTACTAGCAAAGGAACGGCCTATGTCAATGATTTGATCTCTGCGGAGCAAGATAGGCAAAAGAGTAATTTCACTAGCAGCAGCGAAACTCGTTCATGATGAGAAATTTGAACCTCGCGCTTGTTCTGCGCTAACTTTCAAAGCGGTCATCTCAAGCTGTGCTAATGATAGTCTTGCCTTTCAACGAAATTGGCAAAGTGGAATTAGTTTGACAGGGCCGTACGAGTTGTGCTCGCTGTGCTGGATCTTGCTCTGATTGCGTTTGAGCTAGAAACAGTCCGAGAAGGTCTAGGGGATTGAACTCATGATTTTGTTTGACTATTGGAGATTCTTCGGTCATTTCTCTATTATCGCTTCTCGTGTTAGCATAGGTCGTATCCAGATACGAATAGCAGTGTTTGAATCGCTCAAATCCACATTAGATTTGGATTGAGCAACAAGAAACATTTCGATAGCTCGCTCGATTACCGCGACTCGCTTGCTTCCATCTAGCTGAGATAAAATACTTTCAAGTTGCTTATTCCTGAAGGAAATTTCCAAGCTTTCTTTCGCCCCTGAAAGCTTGTTCTGCGTCTATTCTGAGGCGAGACCGAGCTGATTCGCGTCCTTAGCGACAGTTGTCTCAACGACTTTTGCGACCTTTTCCTTTTCCTTTATGGTCGCTATCTCCCTCTTTATCTGCTCCCAATTCGACTTTACGAGTTTCGCAAAGTCTTCGTTAGACAATTGGTTTCCATGCGACATCATTTCTTCTACTTGTTGCCAAGTTCTCCGCATCACTTCCGCTCTAGCACCGCTCATGGTGAGTAATGGGTGTATTTGAGATGACATAGTAATCAATCAAGGAAGAGAGGAATAAAAAGGCTGCTCTGATTTAAGGCGTACCGCTGCAAGTACGCCTAACTTTCAGAGAATAAGTTGCCAGCCTTACTTTAAGGCACTTATTACTCCAAGAGCAAAGGCATTCTCTCGGCTTTTGAAGCATTTAGCGGCTTTGAGATAGATATTTGGGTTCTCCTTCATTTGAGATAATATGCATCTGGCAAATTCTGCTTGTCGAATAATAGCGGAAGCTTTTACATTGTTTGGAAAATTATCTAGGTATGACAATTCTTTGGGCACTCTCAAGGCTACAGAAGTCATAATGTAGCCGTCAGCGTCCTTAGTCATTGGGCCGCGATCTCCTTCCAGATGTTTTCTTTTTTCCTTGCTATCGAATGACAATTACGTAACGCGATTAGAAATATGAGACTTGTTTAAACGTGTTTTGACAGAAATCATGTCTTACGGAAGAACAATAAGAAAAGCGAAACGTTGGGGAAATTCAACAGCGGTGATTCTACCGCCAGAGTACTTGAAAGAACATCGAATCAAAGAAGGCGACATGCTTGAAATTACTTACGATGATTTCATTCATATTAAGCCGTTAAACATGACAGAGCTGGAAACACGATTGGAAGCGGCGAAGGAGATTTTGAACGGGGGCGAACAATAAAATGGAACTTACACCAAGCAAACATGCTAGCATTATGGACAGAATATCACTACTGCATAGCAATATACCGATACCAGATTCCTTACGAAATAGGATTTTCATGAGCGTTCTTTCAGAATTAGATTTGAAGCTCACCGGCGATGAAATCCACTTCTACGAAAACTTGGAGAAGGGGCAAGAAGCAGAATGTGAAGATGGAGAAGTTTTGCGACTAAAGCTCGCAGATAAGACAAAGCTAGAACAAGCGTTAGAGATGGCGATGGAAGTTCTAAACGGAGGTGAACAGTAATGGAATCCAAAGTATTCGCAAGTCGTATAGATTTTGGCAGATACAAAGTCATAATTCGTAAAGATTCAACTGCTTATCTGCTAGACAAAGAGGATAAAACAGACCCATTGGGAGTTTGTGATTTAACAGACGAGCAAATCGAAGAATGCTTTATTGTCTTTAGCAATCTATTTTCACAAATGCTAAGGCGTAAGGATAACTGCTGAAGCCTTCCTATATCCTCTCTTTTTGGCAAAGTGATAATGCATGCACAGCGTGAGCTCTTCTCCCCTAGGTACTACTTCCGAAACTTCCGATCTTCCGAAGAATCTCCCTGAGGTATATCGGGAGATTCTAAAGATCGCGGATAAGTGGGCTTCATGGTATGGAGAGCAAATGATTGATGCATGCCTTCAAAGTATCATATCTCAGAACTTACAGGAGCATTATGGCCACACTCCAAGAATACTAACTCACCGCTTACTGTTTGCGCCGTATGGTTGGTTGAAAAGCTCAATCTTAACGAATGTACACAATATGCTCATAGACAAGACAAAGGAGCGGCAAGTATCACAATGGGTAGGTAGTCCCACTAGGGAAGCAGTAAGAGGGAGCGTCATACAAATAAAAGATGATGATGGCGAAGAGCGTTGGGTATTTCTGCCACCATATCCGGCGCAATTCAGATACTTATTTGTTGATGAATGGGGCTCAGTAGCAAAGAAAAATGATGATCAATATATTGACTATTTGAAAACCCTTCTTGAGCATGGACTAGGCATTATAGAACTTGTGAAACTAGCGAATATCACTTCTGAAACTAGAAAGCGATTGAAAGAAGCATTCAAGGGCATTAAATTGGAATTTACCGCTTTACAAAGTTGTCAATATTATTCTAATACTGCTTGGCTTACAGGTACGAATAAGCATGAGGCAATAGAAGAAGAAGCACTTACTTCAAGATTTGAAATTGAAATTCCAAAGAGAGAGTTTGACCCTGCGCTCTTGAAGCACATCAAGAACCATCCACTTTGGGAAGGAGATGACGAACTCTTTAGGCAATTGCGATCTATCTTGAATAGCAAGATTAGCATTCCTAGCGATATTATTTCAATTCCAGATTTAGTACCTGATTATTTGATTGATGAATTTCCGCCAAGTCTAGGAAATAATCCGCGTATCATTCGTGATACTGAGGCGTGGGTACTAATGCAAAAGATACTTTGTAAGGAAGTTAAGGATAACATGATCAAGGACTATATGCGAAACAGATTAAAAGTATCTGAGAGTGTTAGCACTAATACCGAAGAGTTAATCATACAATTACTGCAAGAGAATAAGGCAGGCTTGACCGTCATCGACTTATCAAATAAAACTGGGCGTAGTAGGAGCACAGTATCTTATCATTTAGAGAAGCTACGACCTCAAGGCCATGTGGAGATCACGCAAGACCGCCCGCCAAAATACAAGCTGACAGGCACTAAATCTCCTTCCTAGAGAACCTTCGGAAGATCGGAAGCTTCGGAAGATGGAGTATTTCCTTAGTTAGTGAGGTAGCAATCCAATTGCCCAGAGAGGAATCTTAAGATTAATCTCGTTCGGCACAAATTCGCTGATCAATCCATCTAGAGATTGAATAGAAGCATCTTGCCCATTTTCACCCCATATCGGAACACTCGTATCGAATAATATCATGATGGCGTATGATAATCTCTCATTGTTGAATGCTTTTTGAAATTTGATTATGTCATGCAAAACATTTGTCTTTTGCCTTAACTGAACCTCAAGCTCAGTATCATTCTTTCTAAAATCTGCACGGCTCCTATCATCCCTCCGACCTTCAGTGCTCCATCCAAGGGCGTACAACTTCGCTCTAATCTGCGAATTAGTTTGCTCTCTTGAAGCTACAGAAATCGTGCAAAAATCAATTCCTCTTATTTCTTCGGCAATTTCGGAAGGTAACAACGATTCAGCCGCATTGTAGAATTTTTCAACATAGCACTGGTGTCGGATCGAACCACTAATGTTTTGATTTCGCCGAGGTTCTGATGGCGGCAGATCTTCTGAGACTAACAAGGCCTTCAGCTCTTCTTCTGAAGGTCTTTCTATTGGCAAGCCCAGCCTGAACCCAGCCTAATGGCTGCTCATTGTGCAGACCGCTTATAGCGTTATCCTGCTTCAGCGTAGCCGTCATTAAGACCTTCTAGTGGGCAAAATATGGTTGAGCTGAGAGTAACCATCGACGAGAAATTGAACAAGCTGCTAGATGAAATAGTTGATTCGGGCATATATCAGAGCAAAGCTGAGCTTATGAGATCGGCCACAGTCTATTTGTTGGTACAAATGGGTATGATAAAGGAACACGTCGCAAAAGCCAAATCGAGAAATTAAGCCGAATAGATTTAGGCATAGGGTTTCATATTTTCGACTTTACTACTTATGTCATAGTTGCTTCAATCTCAATCTATGAACGAGAAGCAAGAACTGCGGAATCTTGAACAAGTTATCATAAACAAAATTGGAGCAAAGAATCTATCAAGATATGAAATTCTGAAAGCTAGGCAAAGAAAGCTCCAAATAAAACGAGACAGCAAGAAGTGGTTTTCTAACCGGCTCAATGATAAAGCCGAAAAGATACTTCGTGAAGCCGGCAGAATAGCCGAAAGAAGAATGAATAAGGCATTCCCACCAAAGTCTAACAAGCAAATAATGAAGGAAGCGATCAGAGTAGCAAAGAATAGAAATCGCTACAGACCACGCCTAAGCTTCAGTCAACTAGCAGCGAAATATGGAATTACGGAGCTTTCACTGAGAAATCGTGTCTTGAAGCCTCGTTAGGCGTTACTATAGATACGATTAATTTTCTCCTCATTTTCTCTTTGATCTTTCATCATCAGCAAAGTGGGATTCTCTGAGGAAAACGGTATTAAACTTCTTAGTGAAAATGAAAAAATGAAATTTCCCTTTGATCGAAGAACGCAAGAAACGGAAAGCAATCGAACTTTTCTTGCGTGGCAATAACTACCAAACGATCCACGAAAAGCTTGGCATTTCGCTCGGTTTAGTATCGGAACTTGTGAACGACTTTAAAGAAAAGCACGCAGATTACGAACAATTAAGAGCAATCGGCGAGAAGCTCCCGAACAACCTAGACTTTTCTCAATTAGGCACTCTGTTAGATTCAATCATCAAACTACAGAAAGAACTAAACTGCAATATTGAGGATGTACCTTCGCTTGTCCAGAGTAAAATATCCGTAGCTAATGAAATCGAAGAACTGAAGCGAAAGCGAGACTCAATCGCTGGCGAATTATCAGAGTTAGACAGGTTCAAGCATGAAGAGCAGCAAACGATTAATTCACTTCAACTTAGACACAATAATTTAGTAAGAGATGTCAAAATTCTGGAATTTCAAAGAGCGGATAGACAGCGTGATTTAGTTATTCTAGCTCAAGCATTACAGAACGGCCAAAGAATGATAGGCGCCAAGGGGTAGCAATCGGGAAAAATTCGCTTCACCCGACAAAACAAAAGATATGCTGCGTTGCGGCAGTTTGCCGTATTTTCGTGAGGAGAAAAAAAGCGAGCCCGTCTTAACGGCTCCTCCGAGCCCATTTACGTCACCTGACTGGGTACCCAATTTTTCCTGTTAAATGTAATGTACGGCTCGCTGAGGTGGTGTAGCGGGGATGCAGACAGCCCAGTCAGAACAAGCTCCATATCCTCAGAAGCAGCAGCTCCACAGAGGAAACGAGCTCCAGAGAAAAAAAGGCGTTTCAAAGTACAACGTCTACCTGGAACAGGATGCGAACCTCGCGCGGTGGCGCGCCAACTTGAAGAGAGGGAGCGCCTACACGGCGGACCTCTACTTCCGAAGGCTGTGCATCTTCTGCTTGAAGCAGGGGCTCACCCCGGACGGTTTCGTGAGGCTCGACAAGAAGGAAATCGAAGACAGGGCGCAGGACTACGTTAACGGGCTCGAAGAAAGCTTCCGCGCGGATGGTGGAAGGTACGCTCCATCATACATTTCATCGATTCTGAGGGCCATCAAGAGCTGGGCCGAGTGGAACGATAAAAGGATCACAAAACGAATCAGGATAGCCAACGACGGCGAGACTCCTACTCTTCAGGACGAAGTCTCTCCCACAAAGGAAGAGCTTTCCCGGCTGCTTTACGCTCCCACTACAAACTCAAGGACAAGGTCAAGCATATCGATAATCGCACTCGCTGGATGCAGGCTCGAGGTCCAGGGGGACAGAAACGGTCTTGACGGCCTTCGAATACGCGATATTCCCGATCTCAAAATCGTCTGCGGAGAAGGCGGGAAGCAGATCGAAGCAGTGTTCACCCAGATCCCGGCGCAAATAACAGTTAGAGCACCCCTATCAAAGACTCGAAAGCAATACTTCACGTTCCTCCCCGAGGAGGGGTGCGCCATCCTGAAGCAGTACCTCGACGAGCGGATGGGCAAGGGAGAGGTGCTGGTACCCAGCTCTCCTGTAATTTCAATCGACAGCGAAGGCAGGAAAAGGGTGAGCAGCCTGTACCAGATCGAAGACAAGGCAGCTTTCCTTGCAACAAACACGATATCCGGACACATCAGAAAAGCCATGAGAGCGGTTGGCTTGATGCAGAGGCCTTACGTCTTGAGGAGCTACTTTGACACCAGGCTCATGCACTCCGAAGGCATGCAGCTCGTCACTCACGCGTACGCCCAGTTCTGGATGGGGCACATCGGAGACATCGAGAGAACCTACACTCTGAACAAACAGAAATTGCCTCAAGACGTCATGCAGGGGATAAGGGACGCGGCAAAGAGGGTGCAAAATGTGGTCCAGACAAGAGTGCCGCCGGAAGATATCGTCACTTTGGAAGAAGCGAAAGCTATCGGAAAGGAAACGTGGTTTGCGTCTCTTGGATTCACAAAAGAAGAAATCCAGAAGATGGACTTGATTAACAAAGAAGGGCCTGAGCTCCAAAATTCACTTAGGCAGAGGCTCCAGGGCATGCTCGCCAAAAACGGGATGAGGCAGAAGTTGATTAGACCAGAGGAAATTGACCTGGCAATAGAAGAAGGATACGAATACGTGGACAAGCTGCCAGATGGAAGGTTAATCATGAAACTGCCAGAGCTCTAGGCAGAAGATCTGTGAGCTTCGCATGAAGCGATATCTTGGCATTCAACTCGGGCCGGTATTCTGGATCAGGCAGGAACGGCAAAGTCGAATATCAAGTGCAATCCTTGAAAAGTATCGCCCAACCATGGTCGCGCACCCTGGTGTTGGATCGGTCAACACAGACTTTTCTCGAGTATCTCCAAACATTGTCTCGATATTTGGAATCTTGAGTGATTGCCTCGGAAAGCTAACAGCAAATACTTCATTTATTCGAGTATTGCTGCTTATGACTAGTGGCGCAACTTTGGAATTTTATCAAAGGAAGAATCGCCTTGGTTCTTGACATTGCAATCATGTCGTTAGGTGGAAGAACCATTGTCAATCAGTTTGCCTCAAATCAAAACCTACGCTTCTAAGAAAGAATGTCAAAGATTCCCAAACGGCCCTTTCCTGGGGGTAAAGCTCGAACGGCACGACAGATACGACATAATATGGTTCGTTTGGGAGCGAGATGGCCTAATCCCGAAACAAATTATCCCACAAGACTGGGAACCAGTGATCTTATTTTGGAAGAACGGTAACCTTGCACGGGTGACCGTAAGGCGTCATTTTGAATGGCGAGATTTCTACTCAACAGGAAATGACGTTCCGATTTTTTCTTCGCCGCTTTCCATAATTTTCTCCGGGTCGCACCATGCACCTCTAGTGAAAAATAATTGGGATCAAACTTTTGATGAACTGGTTCAAATGCACGATCGTCTTGGTTTCGAATTTGAGCCGGTCTCAGACATTCCCAGCTATGCTCGAAGGGCAATTTTCAAGAGAAATGGTCTGTATGTCGGGCGAGGGGAGGACATTTACGATCGAGTGCGAGATTCACTCATCGAACTCGATTCTTAAGTAAAGGCATATATTGAAGTATATACCTATGGTATAGACTAGGAAGGTGCGTAGGGAATGAAAGGAGTTTTGGTAGACTTTTGGTCGGATACATTGGACAATTTAGATGATCTTTCAAAGACCAATGATATTCCAAGGAACGAGCTTATTCGTCGTGGCTCTGAAGCAGTTCTAGTTCTCTATGGCATTCCAAAATCCGACATCGGAGAAATGCTACTAGAAGAACTAAAGGAAAATCAACGCATTCTGTCTAATAAACCAGTTAACAGGACAAGATTAGTTAGGGCTTTATCTAATTCTACTGCTCTTTCTTCAGCGCTGAGTGCAATTTATGCGGTGAACGATGGGAAGGAGGAGGCAAGCATCATTCGTATCTATTTTAGAACAATTCAGGAGCACTTACTCGTTATCTCAGACTCGAATTATCGTAGCAAGGAGGAGGACTTTGAAACCATAAGAGATGATGTAACATCATTTGCCAATGTTTTGGCAAAGTTAGTCAAAACCAAAGATGAACTATCTAATTCCGCAAGTCTCCCCAGGGAACGGAGTGTGCGTGAAGCTTCCGAAAGTCCCAGGGACGCTACATCGGTCATGCCGAAGGAGCGAGAAAAGCTGATGCATCTTAGCGATTCACCCAAACCAATGCGTAAACTGCGTTGATCAGGTTAACTGTAATTCAGGGCGGCATGGCCACAAAAAAGGCGT
>DATLTL010000093.1:0-13145 GCA_035533635.1 Nitrososphaerales archaeon | reverse complement strand
CTGTCCTATTATCTATGTTTCCGAAAGCTTCGTCGATTAGTATCACTTTTGGAATAGCAAGTAAAGCTGTAGCAAGAGAAACGCGTTCCTTCATTCCCAAACTAAGCTTCGAAACGCTGCCATTGTAATCGATGCCGAACTTTTTTCTGATCTCCATGACTGAATCATTCTCAACATGTTTCTTTCGAAGTTTTGCCCCCCAGACTAGATGCTTGTCAACTTGAAAATTTGGGATGCATGAATCCGGTGTTACTAATACGACTTGCTTTTCCTCCACGCAGACATCAGTTATTATCTCAGAATTGATTTTGACATATCCTTCATCTGGTTTGTAAACGCCAGCAATTATATTCAGCAGTGATGTCTTTCCGGAACCGTTCTTTCCAACTAAGCAGATGAAATTTTCATCTTTCAGCTCAGAGTCTAGAAAGAAATTTCCCAATTGTTTCTTTACTTTGACCTCTATCAAAAGTTCGTACGCCTAGAGTAATAAATCGAGTCCTGCAGAGTTTATAGGCATTTTCTCTTTTTCACAACATGGGTTCTGATTGCTCTGCCTAAGCAACAGAATTCCGTTGCATAGTCCTTATTAGTTGCTTAACGCTACGCACTTGGCCTAGCTTTAGGTCGTTTAGAAATGAACTGGCTGCGAGTAATCTCGTACACTGTTTTGATTCTGTTGCTGATTCCTGTTCTGGTGTTGCTGTATGAAGGTTTTGGTCCAATGCGCGCAATTTCTGGATACAGCTATGGAGTTTTTAGATCCATTGCGCTTACACTGCTGGGCTCCGCAATTGCTGTTATGGTCGCAGTAGTTCTCTATACCCCTCTTGCTTATTACTTTGCAAGAAATGAGAGCGGCGTAACGCAGAGCATTGCCGACATACCTGCCTCGATTCCTCACCCGATTGTTGGAATCGCACTTCTAATCTTGGCAAGTCCACTTACTCCACTGGGACAATTTCTAGTCTCCATCGGTTTTGATTTGTTCAATACTTTGTTGGGATACGTAATCTGCCTTGTAATTGTCATAGCCCCAATTTACATCAAGGCTATGATGCCGTTCTTCGAATCGATGAATAGATCTCATGAAAATTTCGCTTCGGGCCTCGGGGCGTCTCAGCTGCGAAGATTCGTTTCCGTTGTTCTGCCGAATTCTGGAAAGGGGATACTATCTGCTTCTTTGATTTCCATGAGTAGGGGCATGAGTGAATATGGCTCTATCGCCATAATTGCTTATCAGCTCCTGAGCAGACCGTTCTATGGAGTGAGTCCCATCGCCGTTTACATTGTTACAGAATACCAAAGTGGTGCTCTGAATGCCGCGGTAACTTCTTCTGCGGTAATGATCGTTATTTCATTCGTGATTATGGTTGCCTTCAGATTTGTCCAGCGCCCGATTACTAGAATTTGACGTACAATGCTTTTTTACTTCGATGAAGTTCGGGAATTCGGTCGACCAGTTAGATGAAAGGTGGCCTATTCAACCAAAAGCAGTTGAAGATACTAAAGCTCCGCGCAAAAGGTTTCACTCAGCTCGAAACCGCAAAAGAGCTCGGGACGACTAGGGCGAATGTCTCCATGATTGAATGGCGCGCAAGGAAGAAATTGGATAAAGCGCGAGAGACGATTCAGGCCTACGAAGCTTTGCAATCTTCCCACACGGTCCTTGTCGAGAAAGGAACCAAGCTTGCCGAAGTCCCGCTATTAGTTTTGCATGAAGGAGACAAGCGTCACATTCACATCAAGAGCGACATTGTAGAAATCGTGCGACTAGTAAAGGCTCTAAGACCAAACCCCGTACGCGACGGAAAAACTATCCGTGGGCTGGAATTCAAGATCAACGAACGTGGTAAGCTGCTAATCTCAAGCTAAGACTTGCTCCAACGCTTCGACCATTCAGCGAACTTGGCTAGAAGGTTTTGCAAATCTTCTCCCTTGGGAGTGAGTGAGTATTCGACCCGCGGTGGAGTCTCTGGAACAACTTTCCTCTGGATAATTCTTTGCTTCTCTAGTTGTGTAAGACGCTCCGAAAGACTGGTCGCGCTGATTCCTTCGATTCTTCTCTTCAATTCGTTGAACCTCGCGGGTTGCGACAAACCCAGTGCATGAATTACTGGAAGAGTCCACACTTTGGTCAGTTCATTCCATTGGCTGTGGATGATCTTGCACTCATCGATTACTTCTTGATCAAGCTGTTGCGATGTGCTCAAGTTGTCTTAACCTACTTAGCGCCTCACGACTACCAAGTATTTATTCGTGACTATGCCACTAGACTCTTCAGTGAAATTTTGAATGATGAAATCTTGTGAAATATCGTTCTCTGATGAAGAAGTTGATTACCTCGAACAGAATAGGTTAGCGAGGGTAGCAACTTCATCAAGAAGTAATCAGCCGCATGTTGTACCCGTTACATATGAATTCGATGGTAATTTCTTCTATTTTGGCGGCTGGAACTTGGACAAGAGTCTAAAGTTTCGGAATATTCAGAATAACAATCATGTTGCTCTAGTAATCGATGATCTTGCGACAATCAAACCCTGGCGGCCTCGTGGTATTGAGGTAAGAGGAATAGCCGAAGTCCAAGAGAACAATGACGGGCAGTATGTCAAAATCACTCCCACGCATAAGATTAGTTGGGGACTCTTAGCACAAAAGTGATGAACAATGGTCAGTGCAACTGAATTACAGGATCAGCTCGTTCAGTCAATCGAGAAACTCAACGAAAGCGTTGTGAGCATAGAAAGCACTAGGCTGGCGAGAAATTTCAGATTTGGAGTCGTTCCATCGGAAGGCCAAGGTTCAGGAATAATTATTGATTCACGTGGGTATGTTATCACAAATAACCACGTGGTCGACGGAGCTTCGATGGTTCAAATTCATTTGAAGGATGGGAGGAGCTTCCAAGGTCAAGTCATTGGATACGATCCCGCGACTGATATTGCTGTAATCAAGGCAAAGACTGATGAAATGCTGCCTGTTGCAACCCTAGGAGACTCTGATACTTTGAAAATGGGGCAGTTTGCACTTGCCATAGGCAATGCGCTTGGACTACCAGGTGGTTCTACAGCCTCGTTGGGTCTCATAGGAGCGTTAGGGCGCCCGCTTCCCTGGGCTGAATTCATCTTCGAAGGCTTGATACAGACTGATGCAGCAATCAACCCGGGCAATTCTGGCGGGCCGCTCGCGGACATCAACGGCAATGTTATTGGAATTAACACAGCTATGATCCCTTACGCACATGGTGTGGGTTTTGCCATTCCTATCAATGCTGTCAAGAGAGTCGTCGAACAAATCTTTACAAATGGTAGGGTGGTCAGACCTTGGCTTGGAATCTCTGGACTTAACCTAACTCCACAGATTGCGAGACGCTATAATCAGCAGGCAGAGAGTGGAGTCTTGATTGCGGAACTTTTGCGTGATGGTCTGGCGTACGAATCTGGATTGAGGTCTGGAGATATCATAGTTCGAGTGGGAGATCATGAAATAAAGCAAATGAAGGATCTGCTGATTGCTCTATCGAAACTCGACGTGGGAAGCAATATCTCACTCCACTTTGTTCGCATGGGAAGAAGGAATGAAGCTTCTTTGCGGCTGGTTGAGATTCCACCACAGATGCAAAATTACCTGAGAGGCAACTAGATCTTAAAACATTCTCGAAAAAACGGCGACATACTTAATTACTGTAAACTTACTGTAAATCTACAGCACTTTTAGCTAATTCGAGGGAAGTTGTTTTTGCGATGGCGGGCCGCCGTCACCACCGTTTTTCAAAAAGAATGATAGGTGGTATTATATTCGTCCTTACGAGTTTCATTGGAGGATTTCTTGCCAGCGTAGGAGCGAATCTGTACTCTTACGTCGAAGGTATCTTTGTCCGACCCGGGAATCCCGTCACGTTGCCCCAAATTGGATTCCTGCTGATAGGAGTAGCCGGTTTAGTGCTCATATTTTCCGATCTTGCGAACGTCCAGAAGACGCCTGGCCGAAGGAAAAGAAACTAGTTTACGTGTCACATTATATTTCCAAGCCAGTCTGAGTTTTAGCTGGTTGTACTGCTCGTCGCGGTTGCTGTCGTCGCAAGAGAGGTACCTCCCGCGATGACTATGGTCTGCGCGAGTTTGTCGCTCGAAGTTATGCTGATCAAGTACCCTCTGCCCGGAACAATTTGCTGAACTGGTTGTCTGTTTGCTCCCTGAACAATCCCGATTGCTATTGGATTGGAATACTTGAAAGTAACACTAGCACTTGGAGGTAGTGTGTAACCTCCGCTAGAAATAGCGTGTGTAAGTGCACTTTGGCTATAGGTTGTGATGGGGATCATCGAAGTGTTTCTGTAAATTACAAAGAATTCAGAAATTGATGCGATTGATGGCAACGTTGATTTTAATCCATCCTGCAGCGAAATTAATGAGGTAACCGCTGCCAAAGTAAAGTCGAGCGAAACATTGCCCGTGTTTGCAACCGTGATGGAGAGGCTCGTGGGTGTGAGCGTCGCTCCTGTTATCTCGAACTTTGGTTGGTTATTTCGGTACCAGCTCTGGTTATTGACGTTTCCGATCTGACCCACACGTTGTGGAATCGACTGAGCAGGTATTGTGTATCCGCGTGCAGCAGGGATAAATGCGAATGTGGGGTTCGAAGGATCTCCCAAGAGGAGAATTGTTGGTGTTAGATCAATCACAGCGGCAGCTGACTGTCCATTGGTAATTGAAATGCCTCCGGGTATAGGAACGAAGAGTGTGTGATCCTGATAGACCAAGTAAGCTGAATAGTTTGCGCCATTAAATGTAACAGTAGCAGAAGTGATATTGAAAGCGAGTGCGTTAAAATTTCCACTCTGGATGTTTGCTGACGCAATCGTCTGTGAGACATTTATTATGCTCATAAGGTCGATTTTGCCTTGCGCGTTCAAAACATGCCAACCGGACTTGTTACCTGCATCAGACACATGGATGGCAAGACCACTGTAAGTTATGAAAACAGCGGTTGTGCCATTAGGCACTGTTGGTGGATCGGTCAGGAGTACTGCTAGCGTACCAGATCCTGACACCGAGGTCTGGGTCGAGGTATTGGTCGATTTGGTGTTCAAAATTCCGGTGGTAACAATTCCACCAATAAGCACAATTGCTATTATCGCGGCTATGGCGCCGGACATTAAAACGTTAGATCTGGAGCTCATTGGGTAAGGTATAATGCTGCCCGACTATAACTCATTCCTTTGAACATTGGTTCTAGGCCAACAACAGCACTGTTCTATTCGTAGAACAGATTTTCGTCGCTACTATTGAGCGACTGTTCTAATCCGCTGGTTGATAATCTGGACTCCTAATCCACAAACCTCATGAAAGACTTTACGATTTTTAGTGTTAAGGTAGAAGTTACCTTGAATCTCGCTATCTTTGGATTTCACTATGAGTCATGGATGATGTGAGAGTGCACTATTGCCTGAAACGATACGAATAAAGGAGGTATTCAGATGCTCCCTAGCCTGAGTCGTACTCCAGTATTGTCCAAAGACATCGATGCTGAGAAAAAACTTGTAGCAGAATCCCAGTTGAAGGGGAATACACTTCGCACGTACATTTACGTCGTGACTCACAAGAAGAGTGGAGTGCGCGAAATTCAGAGGCAGCTACATTTTTCAAGTTCTTCATTGGCTCAGTATCACCTCAGCAAACTTGTGGACTTGGGTTTACTCACCGAGCGCGGTGGAGAATACTTCCTTGCCGACCAAATCAGAGTTGATGTGCTCAAGGATTTCTTGAAATTCGGTTCGCTAATTGTTCCAAGGTTTGTTTTCTACGCGGTCTTTTTTACAATAATCAGCGTCTTCTTCGGCTTTGTAGCGCTCGTACGGGATCCTTTTACCGAACTCAACGTGTTTTTCGTCATTATGCTCTGTGCTGCTAGCTCCCTGTTCTGGTACGAGGCATTGAGAGCGTGGCTCAGAGGCCCCGTATAAGGTGTCTTTAGGCACTTTATTCCTAGTTCCTTCCATCAAGTTTAATTCGCACGGTTGCTACTTCTTACGCGCGCATAATGTCACTAATTGGTCAACTCCCGCTTGCCGCGGTCAGTATCGCAAGCAAAGATTTGGAAGCTAGCAAGCGATTTTACAAGGATGTAATTGGGTTAAAACAGATTGAAGAAGCCGACGATAAGAGCAAGAGTGTTCATTTTGATCTTGGTAACATGAGATTGACATTATTTCAGACAACCCCTGCAAAGGGTGAAAAATCTGCGGCGTCACCACCAGGTCAGCTCGTATACGTAGTTGAGAACTCTCTCGAGACAGTACAGGCAGATCTTGCAAAGCGCGGAGTGAAATTCAAATCGAAAAAAATCTCTGAAGACTCTTCAGGAAAATCGATATCTTTTGGTGATCCTGATGGAAACGTGATTATTTTATGGCAGCCGCCCAAACGGGACACAAAGAACTACAAGACTGTGGAGTCTGTGGTTAGGCATTACGAGTTGGTGTCTAGGGCGATTGCCGATCTACGTGTAGAAGATGAATGAGCTAATCTTCGCGCCACTTGAAGAACCTCACAGCTAACGCGAACACTACAGCTGAAAGTACAATTAGTACACCGATATCAATCAACGCTGCAGAAAAGTTACCGTAGAGCATCACGTTGTTGAGCCCTGCTATTAGATAATACAATGGCAGAACATGCGCGAAACTCTGCAAGTACGCCGGCATCGAGCTGATCGGGAAAAACGTCCCGGAAAGAAACATCATTGGAAAGGTGATTATGTTCCCTACAACGCCCGCGGATTCGACGCTCTTCGTGACAGATCCGACAAGCATTCCCAAGGAGACAAAGAACATTGGCCCGACTATCAGAAACGGAAGAATCCATGAATTAATCGAGAGATGAGCGCCGAAGCCAAAGACTCCAATTGTTGCCATTAGAACGAATGAGATCATTGACAAAACCACGTACCATATGATTTTGGAAGTGAGCCACTCACCCTTCGTCAGCGGCGTCAATGATAATTGCTTGAAGAATTTCGATTTCTTGTACTCCGAAGAGATGTTGACCATGGAGAACATTGGGCTTGTGAGTATGGCAAATCCGACTAATCCTGGTATCAAAAAGTCAATGTATGAGTACGATTTTGAGATTGTGTTCTGGGTTTGCAATCCTAGAACTACCGTTCCATTTGCTCGCTGCAAGTTGAACGCGTTGATCAAACCATCTACAGTTTGGACGACAATTAGACCTGAAGTATCAGACGGGTTGCTGTACACTGTAATGTTTATCTGTTTTCCAGCAATGAAATCTGAGGAAAAGTTATGGGGAATTGAAATACCTATTGCGCCGGAATGAGCTTGAAGATACTGCTGAAGGTTCTGATTCGATGGAATAAGAATCACTTGCGTCACCTGCGTCGAGTTCATTGCTTGGAGAAAGGCAGTACTGATTTGTCCGCCAGAGTCTTGATTCTGTGCGTAAGCGGTAATTGGTCCACCGCTTCCACCAGAGAAAATCGCGCCAAATATCACAATTAATATCACGGGAAAAACAAGTGCGAAGAAAAACCCAGTTCTGTTTCGAAGATATTCTCTTCTGAACACTGAAAGATCAGCGAAAATTCGCTTTAGACTGACCATTGCTCAGCTATTCGCCTTAATGTCCCCTGCTTCTTCCATCCTGGAACCCACGAGTTTTACGAAGATATCTTCCAGGCTGTCGCTTACGGTAACCATTTTCTTTGGTGATCCGTACTGATTGACCAAGTCCTGAGGGCTACCTGCTGCGATAATTCTCCCCTTTGTCATTATCGCGACCTTGTCGGCCAAAAGCTCCGCTTCCTCCAAGTAATGTGTCGTGAGAAGTATGCTTCTTCCTTGTTTTTTCAGGGATCGAATTACATCCCACATTGCGCGTCTCGCCTGCGGGTCAAGACCTGTGGTGGGTTCATCCAAAAAGAGAAGCTCAGGATTATTGACCAATGCAAGTGCGAGCCCTAACTTTTGCTTTTGTCCTCCAGATAGATTTTCAAAAATGACTTTTTCCGAATCCCTCAAGATCACCTCGTCCAATATTTTGTCGGCGTCAACAGTCACGCCAAACAAGCTCGCGTAATAGTAAATTGCTTCCTTTGGGGTGGATTTGTCGAAGAACCTGAACCCTTGAGGAATTACACCTATTTTTTTGTGGAGTTTGTAACCTTCGATCCATGGATCCAAGCCCATGACTTTGACCTCTCCCTTGTCTCGTTGCCGCAATCCTTCTAGAATCTCAATAGTTGTAGTCTTGCCCGCGCCATTTGGACCTAACAAGGAAAATATTTCTCCCTGCTCCACTGAAAACGAGATTCCATCAACAGCCTTGAGATGCCCGTATGTTTTCTCTAGCGCATTAACTTCGATTGCGGGCATGAGTGAATAATTTTTGGTTCAGCGTTATTGAACGTTTCTTCGCTCTAAAGTTTGGAATGAAGTGTCTATAGAGAATATTGATTGATTTTGCTAGGTATCAACTTATCTTCAATGCATAAAGGATATAGACACGCTGCGGGATTGCACATGCTATGCCTAGGAAAATGAAGAAGAAGGTCGCTGCGAGAAAAAAGCCAACACAGGTCAAACCAATCCCGAGCGGTTTTAGGACGGTAACTGCCTACATGGTCGTAAACGATGCTAATGGAGCGATTGAATTCTACAAGAAAGCGTTTGGTGCAAAGGAGTTAGCCAGGAACCCAACGCCAGATGGTAAGATACTGAACGCGCAGATCAAAATTGGCGATTCTATTGTGATGCTAGCCGATGAATATCCGATGCCAGGTTCTACCATAAAGTCACCGTTGTCACTTGGAGCAAGTACAGTTACTTTGCATCTTTACTCGAAGAATGTGGACAAACTCTTCGCGCAGGCTGTAGCTGCTGGAGCGACCGTCATTATGCCTCTGGACAATACCTTCTGGGGAGAACGATACGGGTCACTCTTAGATCCTTTCGGGCACCACTGGTCTATGTCGCAGGCAATAAACATGAGCAAGAAAGAAAGGGAAGAAAAACAAAAAGCGGCTATGGCTATGTATTCGCATGGAGGGAACTCTGGAGAATTGAGTAACCCTCCTAGCGGGGTCGGTTAAAGAATAATAGACGAGATCTTCACCTGATGATTGATCTTTTTGTCCGGCGACAAAGCCCTAAAGAAAATTCACGTCGGTTGCAGCGGCTGGTCTTACGTGGACTGGGCCGGGCCGTTTTATCCGAAGGAGTCAAAGCCCAAGGATTTTTTGAAACTGTACTCGTCAGTGTTTGACACGGTAGAGATTGACTCTTCCTTTTATCGGATCCCAAACCAGTTCATGATTTCTCAGTGGAAAAAGAATACTCCCGATGGTTTTGTTTTTTGTCCCAAGTTTCCGAAGAAGATAACGCATGATTTCAAACTCCAGAATGTAAGTAGTACTCTCTCCTTTTTCTATAAAACGCTGGCAGGTCTCGGAGAGAAGCTCGGTCCACTTGTGGTACAACTGCCTCCATCGTTCAAGTACGAGAAAGGGATGCCGGTCCTGACCGATTTCGTTTCCGAGTTGAAGGGTGGTTTCAGGCACGCAATTGAGTTTCGGCACAAGTCTTGGTTTCGTGATGACGTGTACAAACTGCTGGAGAGTAACAATGTATCTTTCTGCTGGTCGATTACTCAGTACGTAGAGACGCCCAAGAAGCTCACGTCAAATTTTGTTTATACCAGAATGGTTGGAGAGCGGGATATCGTAAAGTTCAATGAGATCCAAAAGGACCGCTCGCAGCAAATGAAGGAGATGTCAGGCGCTGTGAAGGATGTCATGGGCTCGGTTGATGACGCGTTCATTTTCTTCAATAACCATTTTGCTGGTTTTGGCCCCGAATCTGTGAACGAATTCCGAAGATTGCTCGGGTTGATGGAGATGGATTTTGGGAAGATAGGCTCCACTGAAGGAGTGCAGACCAGTTTCCAGAAGAGCCTCGCGGATTTTTAGCGTGGATTCTCGAAAATGGAAAACACACAGCGAATAATATTTCATGTAGACGTTGATTCTTTCTACCCATCCGTCGAGATTAGACAGAATCCCAACATCAAGGGCAAACCGGTAATCGTTGGACAGGACCCGAAGGATGGAAAAGGCAGGGGCGTCGTTGTTTCATGCTCGTATGAAGCAAGAAAGTTCGGGATTCACTCCGGACAGCCGATCTCGCGCGCCTATAAAATTTGTCCAGACGCGATTTACTTGCGCCCTAATTTATCATTGTATGGTAGGGTGTCTCGAAGCGTGATGAATCTGCTGCGTGGATATGCCGATAAGTTTGAGCAAGTGAGCATAGACGAAGCTTTTCTGGATGTTAGTGAGAGAGTGGCGGACTATGATTCGGCTAGACTTCTCGCTCTGGAGATCAAGCAGGCGGTGGAATCTAAGGAAAGTCTGACTTGCTCGATCGGCGTTGCCCCCAACAAATCTTCTGCGAAGATTGCATCCGAATTCCAGAAACCTGATGGACTGACTGTAGTGCCTCCGGAGAAATTGAAGGATTTTCTTTCACTACTCCCAGCATCTGCCATCACTGGTATCGGAAGTAAAACGGAAGAATACTTACAAGATATTGGGGTCAAGACCATTGGCGACCTGCAGAAGGTTTCGGGGAAGGATCTCGTGAAGCGCTTCGGGAAGACAGGTGTATGGCTCTGGGGAGTTGCGAATGGCCTTGAGAGAATCGAAGTTAAAGAGAAAGCGATGAGGTCTTTAAGCGCGGAACATACGTTTGAGAGAGATGTTTCGGATAAGAAAGAAGTTATTGCGAAACTAGAGGAGCTTTCCGAGAAGCTTCACAAAAGAGTCGTCTCCTCGGGCGTCAAATTTCGCGTCGTCGGTATCAAGATCAGATTCACTCACTTCCAGACATTTTCGCGGGAAAATACACTACCCGTCATTACTGATAGCAAAGATGCCATAATTCAAGAGGCTAGGAGTTTGTTTCGGGAATTTGAGAAAAATCCCAGAAAAGTCCGTTTGATCGGAATGTTTGTATCTGATTTTATTGCGATTGAAAGTAGTGAAAGCCTTGAGAGTTGGGTTTCATAGTTCATCAGGTTTTTTCGAGCCAGTATTCGTGAATGTCGACTACGACTTTTGCGTTCGCGTCAGCAATATGTATACCAAAAAGATCTTCGCATGCAAATATTACGCTGTACACTGGTCCTCGAAAGTCTTTATGATCGGACTCATAGTCCTTGACTACACCGTGAGAGGTAAGTACTGTGCCCGCCTTACCACGAACATAAACTGGCGTCCTCTTAGTACCTGAAGGGTTTTCTTTCTTTACTGTGACCTTGTCATCTGGGTTGAATCTTTCCAACGCTCAAAGGGCACCTGCAAACTCAAATTGATAGAGCCATTGCAGAAGGCCTTTTCATTTCTCCAACTCCTATAAGGCTCTCCTCGGTAACTAATCGTGAAAGTTCTTCTTCTTTCATGGTCTCGGTACCCTCGGGTCTTTTTGGAAGAACCATGTACCTGATGTCAGAAGTGCTATCGTGAACTCTTATCTCGATACTATCAGGTATGGCGAGTTTGAACATTTGAGAAAGTACTTGTCTCGGATTTTTGATTATCGGCTCTCTGTATTCGTCGCTCTTGTACCACCAAGGAGGATTCCCTAAGAGTTCGTATGGATAACAAGAGCAGAGT
This sequence comes from Nitrososphaerales archaeon, assembly GCA_035533635.1. GTDB lineage: Archaea > Thermoproteota > Nitrososphaeria > Nitrososphaerales > CADDZS01 > DATLTL01. The sequence goes on along the minus strand of DATLTL010000093.1, from coordinate 1,457 downwards.
GTGCACACAATGACATTGTGCACTTTGTCCGTGTCTTCGACAACTACTAGCTTCGGAGTTCTGTTCAGCGCAAAGTCCATTTCCCGAAGTGTAGTTTTTGCATCAGACAATAGTTTTGCTTTAAAGTCGGAATCAGTCCAAGCTTTTGCTACGATGTGAGCACCGTTCTCGTATCTGGGTGGAACATTAGCGGCGAGCATTTCTCGGAGCCTAGCTTCGCGAATTATTCCTCTGTTGATTATCACTCTCTGGAGAACTTCAAGCAAGGTTTGATGCTCAGTCAAGCGCGCGGACAATTGGGAAAGTCTCTCGTCGACTGTACCCTCAAGATGTCTATGTTCAAACTTGAAGCTTGGATCGTAGCTTCCGCTTTCTTCTCGGTACTCCTCCACTGGCAAAAAATCTCGTATGATGGTTGTTGATATCGTAATTCCCTTGATTAGATCTCCGAGCCTGAATTCTAGCGCCGCGATCAGGTCCTCTACATGTTCAGATTTTGCGGATGAATCAAACACCGATGGATGCTGTAGGGCCTCGTTTGATGCTTGGATAAATTCGTAGAACGAAAGTTTTCCTTTTCTAACGAGCCGAAAAATTCGGCTTTGTAAGCGCTTGCCTCCCCAGTACTCAGTATCCTCATAGATTGATTTGATGTGAGCTTCGATATCCTCAGTGTGGGGCATGCATTGAAACTTTGCTGATCATTATTTATCATTTCTGAGATGGATGGTGCTAACCTATTGCTAGCTTCCTGAGGTTGTTCGAGTTCCCTCGGAAGCTTGCTTGATCCGAGCTAGCGCGTCAGATGTTCCCTTTCTAATGTGTCTAGCTATGAAATAACTCAATAGAATGTAGATTCCCGGAAAGCGCACATCCCATGTCGCCGTTACCTTCTGTTTATTTTCGCCTATGTTTTCCTGTTTAAGGAATCTAACTCCCTCTGTCAACCCCTTAAGGTAGCGAGTTTCTATTTCATTTTTGGGCGTAATGATTACTTTCTGCAGTATCTTGTGGTTTCGAAAATTCTGGGTAATTTCTCTGCTCAGGACATTTCCATCCTTTGAGATGTTCCTGACCTCTTTCGTCCCCCACCAATACTCTGCTTCATTATCCAAATCCGAGATCACTTCCCACACTCTGTCCATGCTTGCATTAATCTCGACGGATCCTACGATTTTGGGCAAAAATGATTCTCAAAAATATGCATTCAACATTCATTCAGAAAAAGTTTCCCTGTCAATTGCCTATTATTTGGATAGATTTGTTCATTCTACCCCCGTTTTCGGTATGAGAGAAATATTGCAATGTCATAAACGATCTTTGAAAAACCGCCAGTCAACATCGGTATTGACAATAGTCCGGCTGCAAACAAAACTCCGCTGATGGGACCACCAAAAAAGGTTCCCACGCTCCTAACGGTATTGGTTACAGCATTCGCGGTAACTCTTTCATCGCTT
>DATLTL010000092.1:0-5081 GCA_035533635.1 Nitrososphaerales archaeon | reverse complement strand
TGAGATTTCAAATTTGAAATATAATCGGAATATGCTTTTGCATTGAGCAGTCGAGTCGACTCTTCCGAGAAAGAATTTGATTCAATCTCAAGCATCCAGCCGTCGGTATATGACGCATTTGTGACAAGCTCTGGCGTCTGAGTTAACATTGAATTTATTTTCAAAATTTTTCCAGTGACTGGCATATATACATCTGACACCGTCTTTACAGATTCTACCTGTCCGAATACTTGTCCAGAACTTAGTACTACACCTTGTTCCGGAAGGTTAACGTAAACTATGTCATTCAGCATTTTCGCGGCGTAGTCAGTGATCCCGACTAGATAGTACGATCCTTTCGCTATGATCCATTCATGATCCTTCGTGTAATAATAGCCGTCGGGTACCTCATAGACTTCGCTCAAGGTAAATCACACAATCTCGATTTCTGCCGTAAATAAAACTACGTTTTGGCTCTCTTGTAGCCGTACTTTGTAGTATCATAAAATGGGACTGGGACGACTTCAGAATTCCTCTCGCTCTCTCTTATTTTGACAGTCAATATCTGACCCAAGGAAGAAATTGGACTGGGAACGTAAGCCATTCCGATTCCTTTTTTCATTACAGGTGAAAATGTGCCAGAAGTAACAACGCCCGCATCCTTTCCGGAAAACAAAATATCGAATCCGTGCCTAGGAATCCCAGCATCCCGCATTGAAAACGCGATTCGTTTTCTTGCCGCACCATTCTTAATTTGTTCTTCGATCACAGGGCGTCCAATAAATTTCCTCTCGTCCAGATTCACGATGCTCTCAAGCGAGGCTTCTATTGGAGTCGTTTTCTCATCAATATCTTGTCCGTAAAGGCACATTCCAGCTTCTAGTCTGAGAGAATCTCTTGCCCCCAAGCCACATGGGAGAACTCCTTTACCGCTTCCAAGCGCCAGTATCTTTGTCCAGATCTTTAACGCTCTCTCAGGCTGATTTAGAGGGGTGTCATAAAGGGTAATCTCGAACCCGTCCTCGCCGGTGTACCCTGTTCGAGAAATTTGACATCGCTCGCCGTCAACTAGGCTCTGGATGAATGAAAACCGCTTGAGCTCAGAAAGTTTTGAATCAGCAATATCTTGCAATAATTCGCAAGCCAAAGGACCCTGAAGCGCAATGAGAGCTGAAGAATCCGAATAATCTTCGACAGAAACTTCGTAATCTTGTGCTACTCGTTTGAGCCAAGCTATATCTTTCTCTCTGTTACCCGCGTTGATGACCATTGAATAATCTGATTCGGAAGATTTGTTCGTAATCACATCGTCGATAATCCCTCCGTTTTCGTTGCACATGACCGAATAGAAAGCTCTTCCATCGCGAATCTTTGAACTATTTGTAGGTAAGAGATGGGAAAGAAAGTCGCTCGCTCCCTTTCCAATAATTGAAACTCGTCCCATGTGAGAGACGTCAAATAACCCAGCTGAGTTTCTGACTGCCATGTGCTCGTCGATTATGCTAGTGTACCACAGTGGCATGTCAAATCCGGAAAATTCAGTGATCTTTCCATGTTCCTTGTGGTAATTGTACAAGTGTGAATGTTTCGGCATCGTTGGCAAAAAAATTGTTAAAATTGACCGATTAATTAATGTTGAAATCAACTGTGGGCATTCGATACTTTGAAAAGTGTACACAAGAAAGATCTTTGAAGCATGCGACAGATGAACGTCATAGAACTAATTCCCTTGAAATGCAGTGTGCGATTTGAAAAATTCAACCTCGCGTTTGAGATAACCGAAGAACTTGAAAAAAATCGGATCTCGTTGAAGGATGGTGACATACTGGTTGTCTCAAGCAAATTTTCCGCTGTCTCGGAAGGAAGATTCGTGGATTTGTCCAAAATCGTAGTTACAAAAGAGGCAAAAAAAGTCGCACTGTCCTATAGGATTAAACCTGAACTTGCACAATTGGTGCTGAACGAATCCGATTCGATTCTTGGCGGCATTCCTGGATTCCTGCTCACGCTTGTTGGAGGTGTGTTGGCTCCTAATGCTGGAATCGATTTAAGCAACGCACCACAAGGCTGGGCGATACTCTATCCAAAGAAACCACAGCTTTCGGCAATGAAACTGAGACGCAATTTGCTGGGTATTATCGAAAGTAAAGGGAGGAAGATCAGGAGACTAGGGGTAATCTTCTCCGATAGTAGAGTTACGCCTACCAGATTGGGAACGGTCGGCGTCGCAATAGGATCTGCAGGAATCCGGCCGACAATAGATATGCGAGGAATGCTCGATTTGTTCAACAACAAATTGAAGGTCACCTTGCGTGGACTGGCAGATCAAATTGCTACAGCAGCAGAAATCTCTATGGGAGAGGCTGACGAATCGGTTCCAGTCGTGATTGTCAGAGGTGTGGATTCTGCATTCGAAGGCCCGAGGACAAAATTCGAAAGGATGATGACAATTGCACCAGAAAAATGCTTGATTATTTCTGGCCTCAAGAATTCCAGAAATTGATCAGTTTTTTGAAACTTCGATTCGAAAATCTGATGTTAAGAGGGTCTTTCCACAAGCCCTGCATTTATCCCCGTTAGATTTGATGATGTCCTTTGGCGGTTTCAGATCGAACCCCGAGTATAGGACTGCCCCGCAGCTGGCGCAAGTGATCTCGAGTGGCAAGAGCTGAATTATTTTGCATGCCATGCATAATTAAAGTACATGTAATGCATAATATGCCTGAAACGATCGCCGAACTATTTCCTGCAGGATAATTGTGGTACAATCTATTGGAAGCATTCACACTAGTGATCGCGGAAAAAACTGATGCTGCAAGAAAGATTGCTTTTGCTCTGGGAAAAAAGGAAGTCGTCACGCGCAGTTCTGGAACATTTGAGATTCCCGTTGCGTTCGACGGAAACTCCTACGTTGTGTGCTCAGCATTGGGACATCTGTTCGAGGTTGGCGATCCGGAGCTCGACCGGTCCGTTTTCCCGATATTTGACGTAGATTGGTTTGGAAAGGAAAGGAAAACGACTAGAGCGGGATGGAGAAAAAACACAAGGTTTCAAACTCTCATCCGGAACAGGGTCGCGATTATCACAAGCTATGCTAAGAGAGCCAAGAGATTTGTGAACGCTTGCGATTACGACATCGAGGGCGAAATCATAGGATCAAACATACTCCAATTCGCATGTTCAAATCAGCAAAGCCTCAGAGCAAAGTTCTCCACGTTAACGGAAGATGAGATAAGAGCGGCCTTCTCGACTCTGGAGCAATCTGGAGGGTATCTGGCCAAGGCGGGACGGCTGAGGCATGAAGTCGATTTCCTATGGGGGATCAATCTTTCAAGAGTCCTAACTCGAGCCGCAAACAATGGCGGGGTGCAGTTTTCAAACGTAACAATCGGAAGGGTACAGGGACCTGCACTCGCTTTCGTCGTTGATCGAGAAATCGAGAAAAGAGCACACATTCCGTTACCCTGTTGGTATCTAGAGTGTACTTTGAAGAAATCAGATTTCACTTTCCAAGCAAAATACAAGAGGTCGCCAATCCACATTCTTTCGCTGGCAGAGGCTGTCTTCGAAGCAATCTCTGATTCCCAGTATGCGACGGTCACATTGATCCAGAAATTCAAGACAACTCTTCCTCCAAGATATCCATTTGATCTAGGCGAACTACAAAGGGAAGCGTTCTACAACTATGGGATGACTCCACGCGCGACTTTAGGAATCGCGGAAAAACTGTACCTCAGAGCGCTCATTTCCTACCCTAGGACTGAAAGTCAAAAGCTTCCACAGTCGATCCATCCTGAAGAAATACTTCGTCGTTTGGCAAAAAACCTGAATTACTCAAATAATATTGAGACGCTTCTAGCTGACACATCCAGAAGGCGATTCCCGTGGCAAGGTCCGCGTGAGGACCCGGCTCATCCTGCAATTTATCCAACGGGAGAGCTTCCGAATAAGCTTACTGAGGATGAGAGGAAGATATACGATTTGATAACGAGGAGATTCTGCAATACATTCGCTCCAGATGCTATCATTGAGAAGACCAAGGCAAGTTTCGACATCTCAACCAATGAGTTCTCGGCGGAATGGGAGAATGTCGTCATAGAGGGATGGATGAAATACTACCCTTTCAGGAAAGCTTCTTCTGTTTCCCTACCTATAGAATTAGAAACTGGGGAGAAACTGCGAATAGATGCGAAATCGAAAGTCGAAAAATACACTCAGGCTCCCCCTAGATACAATGAGGGATCGCTACTATCAAAAATGGAATCGGAGGGCATAGGAACAAAAGCTACGAGAGCAGATACGATCTCGACGCTCATCGATCGAAAATATATCCGAAAGTCGCGGGATCTTGCTCCAGAAGAGAACGCGCTGATTCTTGTGAATCAACTTCGAAAACATTGTCCGATGATTATCTCCACCGAGATGACTAGATCATTAGAGAACAAGCTTGAACTTTTGCAAAAGGAGCAAGAGCGCGAGGAATCTGTAATCATAGAAGAACTGAATAATATTAGGGCGGGTCTTCGAAATCTGCTTGAAATGGATGATCTTGACTGGCAAACAAATGTATCATCTCTGCAAGCCAAGAATCTTCCACTTGGAAGATGTCCCAAGTGCAAGACCGGAAATCTTCAGGCCATCAGATCAATAAGGACGCGAAAAAGGTTCATTCGTTGTACGAATTATGAAGATGGCTGCAAGACATCGTCGCCCCTCCCTGCGCATGGAGTGATCAAGACAACAAGCAATTGTTGCGATTCCTGTGGTTGGCCAATGATTATTTTGCGTTCGCGAGCCCCCGCCTCTCAGAAGTGCTCGAATTATTTCTGCGCCGCAAGTAAAAAACTTGAAAGAAGTTGAGGTAATTGCAAGATCAGCATCAGTCGCTTCCAAAATGTGTATTGTGTGAACGACTTTCTGCTTCGAGTGGAAAGTACTGCATATTGCATGAGACTGCGAGCTTGCATCTAATTGAGAGCTTCCAAAAATGGCAAAAGGCGTTTGGCAACATTAGTTGGGAAAGGTATTTAGAGAGAATATTAGGACTAAGGGAGACTGGAGACTCGGCAAAAGAAATCGCAAGGCACTTACTGGCCGAAAGC
>DATLTL010000091.1:0-4790 GCA_035533635.1 Nitrososphaerales archaeon | reverse complement strand
GTCGATATTCTCTGGATTCGCGTCGTACCTGGATTTCAACATAGCCGCTTTGTAAGTCAAGAGCCTGGCAGATTCGAGTTCAACTGCGATCTTCGCGAGCTCCCTCTGGACAAGCTGATGCTTTCCAATCTTTTTCTTGTGTTGGAACCTTTCCTGCGAATATTTCACCGCTTCATTTAGACAATCTTGTGCCACGCCGACACAACCAGCAGCAACCGATAGTCTTCCACTCATCAATGCAGAATAGGCAACGTTCATTCCCTTTCCTCTTGGACCCAGAAGATTATTTTTCGGGACACGGCAATTATCAAAACGGAGAATAGCAGTATCGGAAGTTGGGAGTCCAAGCTTGTTTTTGATTTGCGAGGCAGCAAAACCCTCGGATTCTGCCTCAACCAAAAACGCACACATTCCATCCGATTTACCCTTCGGATAAGCAAGAACTATGATGAGATCAGCGATAGAACCATTTGAGATCCAGATTTTTTCGCCATTCAGATAGAAAGAGTCATTTTTTTCTTCAAAATTGGACTTGAGCGTGGAGGGATCAGAACCAGCAGTCGGCTCAGTCAAACCGAAAGCCATTATCAAATTGCCCCTGGTAGAGTCTGGAAGATACTGTGACTTCTGCACCTCATTCCCCCACCTTTGGAGGGTCAACTGCCCAAGGGAGGTATGACCTGATAAGAAAGTCCTGACTCCCGTACCTTCGCGGCCTATACGCTCAAGAGCTAGGGCGTACGTTAGGGCATCTGCGCCTTGTCCATCGCCAAATTGTTTGTCAATCGGAAGACCCAGGAGGTGGGCTTCTTTGAACACAGTAGGTACCTGGTCATTGAACCTTCGCTCGAGATAGCACCTGTCCTCAATGGGCCTCAACTTCCTACAAGCGCTATCCACAACGTCAAGAATCAATTGTTGTTCATGGGACATTTCAAAATCCATTTGATTCCGATTCCTGTTATGCTGGGGTTCCACAAACACTCTAGACGAGATAATAACATTTCATTTGAAGGTGTGGAAATCAAAAGACTTTTCTTTTCTTTCTAGACTGTTCGAGACCAATGCCTGACTCGAGCAATAGAGTAAAGCGTATCTTCAGACATATTGTCGAAGACAAGAAAATAAAGGAAAAACCCACGACATTCGTTCTTGCAAACGGAGTTGAACCTCACATTGATTCATCTTTCTTCTATGTGACCGGTTTCCCATACGGGTTGTTTGAAGGTTCATTTCTAGTCGCGGAGCAGAGTGGAGCAATTTCTCTCATAACTTCGCCGTTGGAAGAGCCCATCGCTAGGGCGTTTTCCCCAAAAAACCTGCAGATCTATGTCGAAACCGAAATCAAGGCAATTCAGTCAAGACTTCGTAAGCTTGCAGGTGATGCAACAAAAAATATCGGCATAAACTCGCCCGAACTGAGTTACACATCATACTTGCAAATCAAATCAGTGTTATCGGATTCTAAATTTCAAGACATTTCGGAAAGTTTCGAATCTGCCAGAATGATAAAGGATGCGAGCGAAATTGCAGCAATCCAGAAGGCATGCAGTGTCGCCTCGAAAACGTTCAAAAAAATCCCATCTACCTTGAAAGAGGGTGTGAGCGAAAGTACCGTCGCCGCGAAAATGGCGTACGAGATGCAAAGCTTAGGCGGGTCGGGGGTTTCGTTCGAAACAATTGTGGCGTTTGGGAAAAACAGCTCTCAGCCTCACTATTCTGCGGGCTCTGCCAAACTAAAGAATGGACAGTTTGTACTCTGTGATTATGGAACTAGGTACCGTAGATACTGCTCAGACATTACTCGCACACTTGTTTATGGAAAGGCTTCGAAAAAGCAGCGGAGAATGTACGAGGTTGTCAGGAATGCTCTCGAGTTGGGGACGGATCTATGCACACCAGAAAGTACTACAGATCTTGTACATAAGAGAGTGGCGCAACTAATCGATGCAACGGAATTCAAGGGGAGATTCATACACTCGACAGGACATTCTCTTGGATTGAATGTGCACGATGGTCCGGGTTTAACACTAAAGAACAAAAGAAGACTTGAACCTGGCATGGTAATGACTGTGGAGCCCGGGATTTACATACCGGGGCTCGGAGGAGTCAGGATCGAAGATGACGTCTTGATCACGAAAGGAAAGCCCAGAGTTTTGACGTCTGCAACTCGAGAGCTCATCGAAGTCTGATTATCTTCCTTGAAAGTACTGTACGGCGTATCTTCGGTCGGTTTGGGACACGCCAGACGTAGTCTTACACTCGCAAATAAGATCAGAAAACTCGGCGACTATGAAATAGATTGGGTTGCATCAGTGCCGGCACGCTCGTTTCTTGAAGGCAGAGGAGAAAAGGTTCTTCCCGTCTCTTCCAGAATGAAGACACTCAGCTCCGCAATGGAAGACAGAGTGTCTCAGGGAAGGCTGAAGGACATCTCACTTGTGGCAAGGAAATCGTCAGCCCTGAGTCGAGAGAATTACAACGAGTTGAGAGAATTTCTGGGAAACTACGAGGCGCTTATTCAAGACGAGTTTGTGGAAACAATGTTCTCATTTATGTGGGACAGGAATCCACCACTTCCAAGGAAAAGAGTCGTCATAACTGATTACTTTCAAATCCAAACAAACACGTGGAATCCCCTGAGCAGAGTAGTTACATGGTATGCAAACAGAATGCTTGCAAAAGCGTACGGCAATTCTCAATTGAGAATCTTTGCGGACGAAGCAGAATCGACTCCGAAAAAGTTGCCAAAATTTGAAATTGTAGGCCCGATACTGGAACAGGTCCCTGACGAAACACGCGAAGACCTAAGGAGGAAGCTCTTTTCCGGAGACAATAGAATGATCGTCGTGGTCACAGTCGGCGGCACATCAATCGGTAAGCGGATATTGGATTTTATTGCTTCGAATGAAAAATCTATTCGCGAAGGAATGGGAAATGCGAAACTAATCCTTATGCTTGGTCCGAGGATTGATAGAAATCTGTATCCGAAAAACTCTGAAAACCTGGAGTTCGTCCCGTTCACCACCGAAGCACTTTCTTATTTCAAGGCAGCTGATTGTGTCGTGGCGCAGGCGGGAGGGTCGACACTGAATGAGGTTGCATCTTTGGGAACGCCATGCGTAGCGATTCCCATCAAGAACCACTGGGAGCAGCAAGTGAACGCGAGAAAATTCTCCAAAGAATATGGTTTTCAGTTACTCCAGTACGATGAGCTAAATGTGGGGTCTGTAGTAAACGCTGTGCGGATCGCCATGAATTCAAAATATGAACCAAAGCGCTCCGACGGCGCGGAAAGGGCGGCTAAGCTTGTCTCTGACTTTTTGAAGAACTAGGAGAATCGAAGTTGAATCCTGAATCCGAAATGAAGAAACTCGACGCCGCAATCCTCGCATGCAAACTATGCAAGCTCTCTGGCACCAGAACAAAAGCGGTCCCCGGAACAGGAAGAATAGATGACGTGGATGTCGTATTCGTTGGAGAAGGCCCTGGAAGAAACGAAGATCTTGAGGGAAAACCATTCGTGGGCTCGGGCGGAAAGCTCTTGGACGAACTCCTGAAGAACGCAGGATTGGAGAGAAACCAAGTCTACATCACGAACATCGTCAAATGCAGACCTCCAAATAATAGAAAGCCGGAGGATGATGAGGTTGCAACTTGCACCTCAAATTATCTTGAAAGACAGATTGAAATTCTAAAACCACTGGTCATCTGTACACTAGGCGCTACCGCTCTTGAGTATTTTACGGGGGAGAAAAAAATGGGCGCGGCGCATGGCAGGCTTACAAAGACGAAGGGTGGGATCGCGCTATTGCCCACTTACCATCCTGCCGCAATTTTCAGAAACCCGTCTTTCCGGGAGTCCTTGCAGGCAGACCTCAAGATGATCAACGTTATCATTTCTGACGTTAAGAAGAGTAAGAAGGAAAAGCAATCATCGCTGACGAATTACTAGCCAGCTCGGATCGGAAAAAGGGTTGCTGAGACTCTAGGTTGTAAATGCTGGGAGTATGGTTTTTGGCGGTCCTGATAGTGTTTCAAAGAGTCTGTTGCGGAATTTTCAAGAATGTGGCACTATTTGCTAAGCGAGAATTTTGTTAGAAAAGAAGATTTCTCTCAAGGAAAATGTTATGGAAGCTTCTACCTGAAGAACCTAAAGGTACATAAATATAATACGCGGTATATGAGTCATTAGCGTGAAAAATTTGACTGCACAGACAAACGCTTCTCAGACTGTGTATCTTCTTGATGAGGCCTATGGGCTCGGCAAGGATGTCTTAGGCGGCAAGGGCCACGGACTGGTTGAAATGAACCACGCTGGCCTGCCTGTTCCTCCAAGCGTCATAGTTTCCACTCGCGTTTGTATCAACTACTATGAAAATGGAAAGAGATTCCCTGACGACCTTATGCCGACACTTTTGACAAAGCTCAAAAAGATCGAGGAAAAGACAGGCAAGAAATTCGGCAAGTCATTACTAGTTTCGGTTAGAAGCGGCGCGCCATTTTCCATGCCCGGAATGCTGGACACTATTTTGAATTTGGGATTGAATGACGAAGTTTTGCAGTATTTAATTTCTTCGACTAAGAACGAGCATTTCGCTTACGACGCTTACAGGAGATTTATCCAGATGTACGGAAAGATAGTTGAGGGAATCGAGGGCTCTGAGTTTGAAGATCTGATCCAGAAGAAAATGGATTCCAGAGGTGTAAAATCAGACGTTGACTTGACAGCTGACGATCTTGCGGATTTGGTGAAGCAATTCAAAGAAATCTTCAAGGAAAAAACTGGG
>DATLTL010000090.1:0-3972 GCA_035533635.1 Nitrososphaerales archaeon | reverse complement strand
CTGTCGACGTCGCTGTCGATCCGCTGGATAGCAATCTTGCGGAATTTATCAAAAATGTCCTTCAAAGCTTCCTCGTCAAGACCATTTGCGATTTGGGGGTTTGTGAGGAACGAGCTCCAACCAATGTTTGACTGTTTCATGAACTGGATGCATTCCATGATAGAGCTGACGTAATCCAGTCTGTCTTTTGGCTCGGCCTTTGCCAGGTCCTGCTTCAAATTCAGAATTGCTTCACGTATCTTGACAATATCCTTGTTCCAGTCGCTCAAGACAAATACACCGTATTCTGCCTTCTGTCCTGTTCGTTGGATATATTGATTTCACGTGTAACGTGTAGCAATCTTTAATTCGAATTTGCCCAGTGGTAGAGTTGCATTGAGCGACGTGCCAATATCAAAAGCTCCAATCATAGGCGAGGGAAAGGAGCAGTGGGTTGCGAATCAGAAATACTCGTGCGTTCGCTGCAGCGCCACTTTCAGTTCCAGAAACGATCTGCTTCGGCACTACGACAGCACGAGGCACGATAAATACTCCGCTTGGAAATAGACTTTTGACGAATCAAGTGATTCTCCAAGGGAATATCCTATAATAGCTGAGCAAAAAGCAAACTGATGCATTGTTACCTTCAATCGAGGAAATCAAAAAGCGGCGCATTAAGCTTGGTTTGAGCCAGAGGAAATTTGCCTCCTACCTCGGTGTCAGCCAGTCTACTGTCACAAAGATAGAAAACAGGAAACTCAGTCCGAGCTACGACTTCGTGAAAAAGGCTTTTGATGTTTTGGACTCTTTTGGTAGTCCCCAGATTGGTCTGGCCGGCGACATCTCTTCCAAGAAGGTCACAAGCGTCCAGGACGACGACTTGATTTCCAAAGCTGTTCAGATTTTGCAGCAACATGGGTTCAAGCAACTCCCGGTCAAAAATCGAGACAGCCATTGGGTTGGGAGCGTATCCGAGAGAAGTATTTCGAGCCGCCTGCTAAAGGTCTCAAACCCAAAACTGCTGCTATCAAGAGAGGTATCCGAGGTGATGGACGAAGCTTTTCCCACAGTTGCGGAGGACACCCCGATCACTGTTACAATACCCTTGTTGCAACATTTTCAAGCCATTCTAGTTACTAGAAAGGGCCAAGTCACAGGTATCGTCACCAATGCCGATCTTGTCAAGATGCTCTCCTCCGAAAAAATTCGCTAAAGCCGAATCACTGAAATATGGAAAAGCGAAAGTCGATCGAGATGTCGAAAAATACCGAAATGATCTACACTGTTGATGAAACAGGCAACCTGCTCAACCTGGAACCACGCGAAGATCTGCATTTGACCAAGTCGTCGAAGAGACACGCCGCGGTCATAGGGATGATCTTGAGAAAAGACGGTAGATTTTTGACCCAATGGAGAGCTCCTAGCAAACTAGGCGGAAACCGACTGGACGTTTCTGCTACGACTCACGTGAGAAAAGGCGAGACTTATGAGAGTGCGCTGCAACGATCTCTTTCGAACGAGCTGGGAATCAAGACTAGCGTCCCAACGTCACATGTTTTTGACTTTCGTTACGAAGAGGATCTCGGGGATCACAAGGAAAACGAGTTTTGCAAGGTCTACTTTTGCAAATACGATGGCAAATATGATCCAAACCCCAAAGAGATCGATTCTGTTGAATTTATGACCGTTGAAGAGCTGCAAGAGTTTGTGAGTAAAAATAGCGAAAAGGCGACGAAGTGGCTTCGAGAAACTGTAAAACGAATGGATGCTTCGATGTTACGAGTTTGAGTTTGTAACCTGTAAAGATCAGGATTTACTTCCGACCTGCAACAAGACTGGAAGCGATTCGAGTTGGTTTTTCACGCTTCGGTACGTCTGCAGCACTCTGGAACCCTTGTCGGTGAGAACATAGCTTCTATGGCCTTCAATCTCCCTTGAGATTACGAGGCCCTGATGCTCTAGGACTTTCATGACACTTCGCATGACCGCCCAAGAGAGGTTCGATCTGTACATTATGTGGGTTGGCCTTCCGGAGCCATCAGCAATGGCCTGCATGATGTCGATCTTTACTTCCATTTTGGATCTTCTTGGACCCGCGAGAAGATTTTCCTCACCCATGCACCGTCAAAGCGAATCTCCCCTCTACAGCTTATTGTTAATTGTTTTCTCGCGGCGCAAGAAGAGCGGTGACAACTACCAAAAGAGCTGCAGGCCAGCGAAGTTACAGAACGCAGATATCTTTGAGAGTAGAGATCCTGTAAGTGCCGATATATTCATCGGATTGTGGAGATCCCCACTCTCGGGCCACCGGGCAGGAGGAAAGGAACTCGCAATCAATGCAGCTCGACTTGAGGTTGAATTCAAACTCTTCTTGATTTACGACGGATTCTGATATCTTCTCTAGTGCTTCCGTAAATGGTCACTGAAGAATTGTACAATCAATTAGAAAAAGGTAGCTGGAATCTGTACGAAGAATTCTAATCCGAGAATATCGCAAACTGCTATATCGACTTCCGATGTATTGCTCGCAGTTTATTGCTGCGGATTTATTGTGGCAATGAATTTACAGTCGCACTCGTAACCGGAATCCGTGCGCTTTACGACACCGTGTATCATTAGTCTTCGCACGATTCGCGAGACTATTTCTTGATGGAGCATAGTGGATTTTTTCAATTGACTGAAAGAAATTGGCTGTTTTGATTCGCAAATCAAGTTGCAGACGGAAGATTCGCGCTGAGTTAGCTCCACGCAATCCGTATTGCAAGAGCCGGAGCTGCAGACTAGTTCCAATTCAATCCTGCCTTGATTGAGTTCTCCTATTTATTGACTCCTTAGGTTGGATCAACTAAGCTCGCACGATCAAGGCTGCAAAAGAATACTCCAGACGATGCATTAGTCAATAAATAGCATCAGCTTGAAAAGGCAAGTCATGTCCGAAATCGAAATCAGGAAAGCTGTCAAGGAGAGGTATTCGAAACTTGCAACGACTTCAGGATCAAGCTGCTGTGGTGGTAGCAGTTGCGACACGACAAGTCTAATCTCTATCGGTGAGACTGTTCCTTTCGAAGCCTCTTCGATAAATGCCGGATGCGGCTCTCCATTGCTTTTGATAAAGCCAATGGAAGGAGATATTATTCTTGACTTGGGAAGTGGAGGGGGAATAGATATTTTCAAGGCCTCAGGAATAGTCGGTGCGAGCGGAAAGGCTATCGGCGTGGACGCAACGCCCGAGATGGTTTGGAGGGCCAGGGAGACGAAAGCAAAATACGGTAACAAATACTCGAACGTCGAATTTAGATTGGGAGAGATTGAACATTTGCCGATTGAATCAAACAGCGTGAACTATGTAATATCAAATTGTGTGATTAATCTCTCTCCTGACAAGCTAGCTGTTTTCAACGAATCATTTCGTGTACTGAAGCATAATGGAATCTTCGCTGTTGCTGATGTTACACTTCCAGGTGAGATTTCCGAAAGCGCAAGGAAAGACATGGATTCTTGGTCCGCCTGCATTGCAGGAGCTTTGACCGATTCGGAGTATCAAAAGTTGCTCAATAAAGCAGGATTTCGTGACATCGAAATCAAACACGTATCTACAACAAATATCGGTGAGTATCAGTTCCCCTACCACAGCTCGCACATCAAAGCCCGAAAGTTGCAATAGCTTATCGCAACGTCATTTCGATTTGTCATCTTTCCAATAATTTCCTAGAACCAAATCGCGTGAAAAGAGAAGAGATCAATTTGATGCTCTGCGAAGTCACAAAAGTTGTCTCTGTGCTGGAATCTGTTCCGAAGGGGACCTGCTGAATGGTGACGATTTCGCGTTCTCATTGGAAGAATGAGTGCTCAGAGCTTGTTGGAACATACATCCTTGTCCTAATTGGCCCTGCGTCAGTCATAATTACAACCGCTCTCCCGTCGATCACGAGAGTAGAAGCACTCGTCCTGATAGCTTCAACATTCGGTGGAGTTGTGGGTATTTTGATTCTG
>DATLTL010000089.1:0-4536 GCA_035533635.1 Nitrososphaerales archaeon | reverse complement strand
ACTACAAAGAGCAGCGTCGAGGATCTCGTGAAGGAAGCAAAGGAATATGCATCTTGGCACAAGAATGTTGTAGTAAAAGTCGCCATGTACGGTGACGGCAAAGGCCTTGAGGTAGTAAGTAAGCTCACAAAATCTGGTATTAAGACGAACATGACGGTAATGATGACATACAACCAATTGGTTTTAGCTGCAAAGGCGGGCGCGACTTACGTTTCTTTGTTCTTCAACAGGGCGAAAGAAGCGGGAGAGAATCCGGTTCAGATTATCAAGGATTACGTTGCGACTGCGAAAGAATATGATCTCAAGGGTAGGTTGATTGTGGGAAGCATCAGAACGCCAGATGATGTTGCCCAGTCAATTGCCGCGGGCGCACACATCATGACAATACCCTCAAAGATCTTGAAACAGATGCCATTCAGTAAGAGAAGCGAGGAGACAATTGCAGAGTTTGACAAAGCATGGCAAGACTTTCTTGCAATGAAAAAACCCAGTGCTTAATCATTGAGATTGCGATTCGTACTGAATCGCAACTTGGCTAATTGATCCTAGACTGTATTCCTGGCTATTGCTAATTCGTTTATAATCACGGTTCCGGGAAGTACTGTTACTGCTATGAAAAAGGCGCTTGTCACTGGTGGCTTGGGATTCATAGGTAGTCATCTAGTGGATCGCTTGCTGAAAGATGAATGGGAGGTAGACGTTCTAGATAACCTGTTGACTGGATCTCCGGAAAATCTTGCACACCATAAAGGCAACCAGAAGCTTCAGATCATCGAAGGGGACATTCGCGATCCACAAACTGTGAAGAATGTGACGCGAGGTTGCGATGTGGTCTTTCACATGGCCGCGCACGCTCTCATGAGAGTCAGTCTTAATGATCACAGAGCTGACCTTGATTACAATCTGATCGGCACCATGAACGTTCTGGAAGCAATGATTGCCAATAACGTTCATGATTTCATCTTCGCAAGCACGAGTGCCGTGTATGGTGAAGCGGCAGTCATTCCTACGCCGGAAGAATACATTGGCATCCAGACTTCGTTATACGGAGCTTCAAAACTGGCATGCGAAGGATATGCAGAGGCATATACTGAATTTTCGCAATTGAAATTCTGGGGATTTAGATTCGGAACAGTACTTGGGGAACGATGCAGAAGGGGTGCAATCTGGGATTTTGAACACAAGTTGATGAAAAATCCGGCCGAACTTGAAATACTTGGAAATGGGAAGCAGAGCAAGGACTATCTCAATGTGAAAGACTGTGTAGACGGAATAGTACTCGGATATGAGGAAAGTTCAAACCGTGTAAACATCTTCAATCTAGGTTTGCAGGAGCAGACAACTGTCGATGAATTGGCTGACATCGTGATCGAAGAGATGAGACTGTCGAAAGTGAAGAAAAAATACACAGGGGGCGAGCGCGGATGGATTGGCGATAATCCCGTAGTCTTCCTGGCAATCAAAAAGATGAAGGATCTTGGATGGAAACCAAAGATGCTGCCTGCCGATACGATCAGACTGACTGCAAAATGGACTTTGGAAGATATCAGCGGAAGAAAAATCGTAGCTTAGGTCGACAAAATGTCAAGAGTAGCTATTACCGGAGGAGCAGGATTCCTAGGCAGCCATATTGCCAAACAACAGATTGAGAAAGGTAATGATGTAGTCATAATCGACAACTTCTCATCTGGGTCGATTGAAAATCTCAATGACCTTGCTATTAGGCAGAGTTGCATCACGGGAGACTTGCGCAACTATGAATTCGCAAGGGAATCTCTTGCTAGTGTCGACACCCTCTACCATTTTGCAGCCGAGGTAGGCAGCGTTGAGTATCTCCACGGATCTAATGATAGAGAAATGGATGCACTTCAGGCTAATTTGGTTATCGATACAAATGTCTTCAGGGCTTGCAGAGAAAACCAAGTCAATTGCGTAATCTATGCCTCTAGCGTTTCGGTTTACCCCTTTGAGAGGCAGCTAGCCGGTGGCGCAGTATTCAAAGAAGAAGATGCGACTGACCGCGTGAATCCCGAAGGCGGATATGGATGGTCCAAGTTTTTGGGCGAAGTCCAACTGAGCATGATGAAAGATGTCTCCATTGGTATTGCTAGGATCTTTCATGCATATGGCAAGAATATTTACCTAAAGCCGGATAGAAGTCAGGTTATTGCCTCTCTAATTACCAAGGCGATAAACTACCCAAAAGACGATTTCATAGTATGGGGCAATGGGGCGCAACGAAGATGCTTTGTTTTCATTGACGATGTTCTTGACGCGCTTGATAAACTTGAAAGATATGTTATGCGAAATGGGAAACTAGTTGTAAATATTGGCTCGCAGGATGAGGTCACGATCAAAGAGTTAGCCGAAGAAATTGTGAGAATATCTGGAAAGGACATCAGATTGAAGTTCGACACTTCAAAGCCTAGCGGGGCACTCTACAGGACACCAAATCTGGAGAGAATAGGTAAAGTTCTAGGTTGGACTCCTGAGACCGATCTTTCTAAGGGCCTATCTGACACTTACGAGTGGGCGAAGACGAGATTATCAGTGTAACCCAACCTGGCTGACAAATTCAAGAAGGGTTCACATTCTCTCCAACAACTAGAATTATATGAAATTCATATTTTCTCATTGCGATCTTCAATAATTGTGCGTTCACCAATCTGTTTGTTGAACCGTAGGTTTCATCGCGCGGTTGCGCTGCAGTGCGGGATTTGCTTAATAAATCAATGATGATGAACGCGGAAGCTACTGGAGATAGATCCAGTAAGCAAAAATTGCGACAAGGATTTGTTGTCGTAGAATAGATCGATGGGTACAACACCAAGACCTTTCGCATTTTCTCAGATTACAAACTTCTGGCGGCCAGGTTAGTAAACACTTGATCGATATGACTCGTTATAGACCTGGTGTCCTCCAAGCAAATCTGATTGGTCGATCGAGGCACTGATGGTTTGAAGTGCTATGAATGAGCTCCTGCGGATTGTAGCGGCGAGACCTTTCATCTGTAGGATTGGATGATTTCGGCTACTTTCTCCATTCCATTGTATCTTTTCGAGATTGACATTAATCGCTCGGCGTTTTTCCCGTAGCTTGGATTGTTTATGCAAGCATCCACAGATTCCTCAAGATTTTCATTCCTCAAATTTTCTGACTTGATTTCGATTCCAAGGCCGAGCTTGGAAAACTTCTCAGCGTTTCCGAGTTGCTCCGGATGGTTGCGTATCGGGATTAGAACTGCTGGCTTTCCGGCGTCAATGCACTCACCCATTGTTCTGTGGCCAGATCTTGCGACTATGATATTCGACAGTACAAATAACTCATCCTTTATTGGACACCACTCGTAAAGCCAAGCGCCCGAAGAGAGTCTCTTAGGCTCCCCTGAGCCACTCGAATGCCCCATTGAAATTACGACGTTGTATCGCTTGCAGAGGTTTCGACAGGACCCAAGAACAATGTCGACAAATCTCTTTTTAGTGACCTCGGGCCCGCTGATTTGAAAGAAGGCAAGCGCTTTCCCACTGTCAATATCAAGAGTTTGTCTTGCCTTGTTGAGACTACCTTCGCTAAACTCCAGACTGGGCGATATGAAACCTACGTACTTCACTATGTTCGATACATCGTTCCCGCTCACGTTGGACTCTCCAATTGTGTAAGGCGGAGGAAGGTCGGTCATCAAAACCTCGTCGCTGAGGGACCAGAGCAATCCCAAAACATCCCCTGCAAATCTTTCGTAAATAGAAGATAGAGGCCTGCCTGCCTTGAACCTAGGAGGCAGCGTAACCTTGAACTGGTTTAGCATTGTAATGATCGGGGGCTTCGTCTTGAGCCTCAGCGTGGAGAGAACCGGCGAGAGCTTGGAATCCGAGACCACAATTTTCGGATTAAACTTGGATATATTTTCCGCTTCAAACTGGACTTGTTTCAAGAAGGTGTTGAGCATGAACGGAAAACGTGGAATGAATTCACTTGAAGAAAAGCTTCCATCCGCCGTCCATTCAACATCAAGCGCTGGGCCCTCAACAATGCTTTCTCCTCTATCTCCGTGCGACTTCAGATACTCAAGAGCTTGGTCAGAGCAAGAGAAGCGAGCGACGTAATCTTTTTTTTGTTTTACAAGTCTTGAAACTTCTAGGACGCGAGTCACGTGGCCTAGCCCCGACCCGTAAACCGCAAAGTAAATTTTATCCAACCGGAAACTTGGCGCTCTTCGAAATAGCGAATATGCGTACGAATATAATAAATGTGATGAAGTGTCTCTGGGGAATATTATCCATCGACATTTTTCGCAATTCTCAGGACTACTCGAAGAACGGACGAACCCCCCACACAAAACGCATTGAGACAAAGTACGTCACCGGATAGGAGACAACTGCCCCTATGACATTCCCAATGACGGGAGAAAGCGAAATCGTTGCCAGAAGCGCAAGTTGAACCAGAACAATCACAACATTTCCCAGAAGCGCCGCCAGCTGATACTTGTACCATCTTACGAACCAATTGACGCGCCCTTTTTTTCTCTCGTTACCTAGG
>DATLTL010000088.1:0-2311 GCA_035533635.1 Nitrososphaerales archaeon | reverse complement strand
CTTCGAACGCCTTCGGCGCGGACATTATGGCCTTCATGCGTTCCGGTGACTGGGTACTCGTTGCTCTTTGACAAAAAGTCGCCGTCGATCGGCTTTGGTTTGTAATCTAAAACAGAAACATCGACCATGATAGTTTGACCTCTATTCTGGAGACTCGAACGGAATATATGTGTTGACCGTTTGCTTCGCATCAGAATACTTTGAAGTCTCTCATAAATATTCTGGAATTAATCTCGAAGAAAAATTAGTAAGTGAATAGTGAACAAAGTCAAGAGTGCGGCGACAGGTAAGCACATACCTGCAGATTCATGAAGAGAAAACGAAGCTTTGAGTTGCTTGGAGCAACAGTAGTTCGCGATGAATTTCTCAATAAGGTATAAATAATTCTAACTAGTATACTACAAATAGAAACCATGGTAAGGCTTAAGCTTAAAATTGGAGAAAAAGGACAAATTCTAATCCCAAAGCTTTTTCGCGAGAAATATGGAATGCGCGAGGGAGAAAATGTAACAGTTGAACCCAGGGAAGAAGGGATTCTCTTGAAGGGGAGACCTTCCAAAGAGGAAGTCCTCATCTATTTAAGAGACCACGCATCGAAATTAGAATCGTTAAACATCCGACCTTTCAAGCTTGGCGATCTAAAGAGCACCTATCAGGAAATAGAATATCGGGAGGATAAGTCAAGCTGAAAATCTTCCTTGACGCGAACCTGCTGATTTACTTGAATATGCTAACTGGGCGACAGAGGGAAAAATTGGATGAATTTTACACTAGTTTACTCAAGGACGAACTCTATACTAATCTATTGGTTGTGGATGAAACATTGTATCTCTCAATGTCCAAGTACAATGTCTCCTACCAAGTTACTTTTGAGTTTCTGAAAGCTTCCATTCTTCCTTTTACCACCGTAATACCGATAGAAGATTCAGATATGGCTGCGATGGAAAGGTATCTATCCAAATATAGAATCAAACCGTCAGACGCGGTTCATCTAGCAGTGATGGAAAAAGAGGGTGTGGTAAATATTGCCTCTGAAGATGAGGAATTTGACAAAGTTAAGGAAGTAAAACGACTCTGGTTAACCAGACCCAGAGGTTTGTAGAATTCCCTGGTTTCTTCCCCGCCGTATTGTATTCAGAATAGCTTGCGACATTGCGATCAACTGCTGACTCTGCGAAGGTTGTAAACGCATGAGCTTATCCGAATTCAATTGGACGTATTGCCAATCCAGTTCTCCAACGAAATCTTTTCTAGAAGCCCGTTAGACCCTGTAGTATGAAATTAGGGTCATAGCTTGGGTCGCTGAGACATTCCTCACCGGACTGGGGTACTGCCATCAATCCAATGATCTAAGACATATCCAGCAGTTGCTGCATAATTAGAGCAACTATCTAACAGAACAGCGACGATTTGCGTTGTTAAGAGCAGGCACCTAGAAGAAAAATAGGGGATTCAAAAATCGAAGCGCCCATCCAGCTGATTTTACTCAGTATTCTTTGATCCTTGCATTACTTCGTAAAGGAACCATTTGCGGCGCTCGGTCTTGTCCAGAATGTCCTGGAGCTGGTTACTCGTAGCAGAGTCCCGGTTCTTGTCGCACACTGTGATTGCGCCGCGTAAATTCTTCGCCATGCGGCTATTGTCTTCCATCAGGATCCGGATCATCTCTCCCGCTGGAACCGCGTTGCTATTGTCGTCTTCAATAGTCTGGAGCTGAGCTATGTGGCTGATGCTGCGTATGGTTGTGCCGCCCACTTTTCGCACGCGTTCGGCCAGTACGTCTATGGAATCGAATATTGCTTCTGCCTGCTCATCGAACATCAAGTGATAGTCCCTGAAATGGGGACCTGAGAGATGCCAGTGAAAGCTCTTTGTCTTTACGTACAGCGCGAACGCATCTGCAACAAGTGGATTGACTGCCTCCGTAACAGCTCTAGCTTCCTGCGGAGACAGATCAGTCGCCGTGGCCAGCTGGGTTGGAGCCGGATACGACTTTACTTCGGTCTTCATTGATTGCATTGATTACACGCAGAGTCATTATTTTCTACGGGTTGTGCCAGAATACTACCCAGCCTCCACCTGAATTTATGTTCTGATAGAGAACTTGGACATATGTGATTGGCATCAGAGTCCCGCAAGCCAGATCAGGGCTTCCGATTATTGTGCCCTGGGCTATTGTAAGAGCTGCACTTTGGTTGTTGTACAATGCCGAGCCTCCTACAGAAACGTCGCAAGTTGCACCACCCAAGAGTCCTTCATCGACCGCCCAAATTTGACTTGATGGCAGACCGAGTGAAAATCCAATGACTGC
>DATLTL010000087.1:0-3210 GCA_035533635.1 Nitrososphaerales archaeon | reverse complement strand
ACGGTTATTAATTGAGTCAATCCGACATCCTACAGAGTCAAGTTGTCAAAAACAGGACGTTGGAGACTTCCAACAATCGAACAGTTTGAGGCGGAGTGCAAAAAGGCCGATGACATACAATTGACGCAAATCGCAATGATGTTCGCGATATGTTTGCGAATGAGCAGAACAGAAATCGCGCAGCGCGCCAGGCTAGTAATAAAGGAACTGAGTATCAAGAACCCAGGGTTGGCTTCGTACATGAACAAACAATTTCCCGATAATGCTCAATAGGAAGTTCTTTTTCTATATAGTATGGCCTGTTTTATGAGCTGTACCTGAACCGTCTAACAGAACAAATCCGGCCTGGCCCACCACGTCCTAACGTTTATGGGCTGGATTTCTTTTCTGAATTTCATCGGGTGTAAATCCGCCGCGATCCTTGTCAATGATGCTTGTGAAAGGGGTCTCTTCGTTTGAGAACAAATATCATATGTTTTAACAAATGAAAGGAAATCAAAGCTGCGGAATGCAAACAAGATCATTCGGCGAACCAAAAATGCGAACGATCTCATTTCTGAGCATGATTCCGAAATTACGAAAAGACTCAAAAACTTGATAGCGGGGGAGCTAGACGCGATTGGGTGGATGACATTGCAATTTGCAGATCAAGATCATTGACAATGCGGGCAAAGAAATTGGTTCGTTGGATTTAGACACAAGAGATGAAAACAACCCGTTTAGTTCAGGTTCGTTGGGATTCTTCGCAGGCGGAAAGATTCTCCTCGGCGTGAACGGCAGATCAAAGACCTATCAAGCATCATGTTCGTTCGTAGAGATTAATACAAAAGATCCTGCGAGGGCCGAACAAGCTGCCAAGAGAAAAAAGGAAAAACTGGAAAGGCGAGGTTCTGAGAGGCAAATTTGAACTTGCGAGAGATTTGGAAAGACGTGATACTCATCCACTTTCGCTTCTCATAACGAGATGGCTCTCGAAGAATCTCTCCGAGTACAGATCCAAGAGACAGCTTTCAGTAAATGTTGCACTCAAACTTGAGGAAATAGGACTGCAGTTGAAAGCCGGACAGTCTGTCTCTTTTCAAGTCACCTGTTATTCAATTTAATAGCAGACAAATGGACTATCCAAAGATGACGTCAGTAAATGTCGAAGGATATTCACGAAGTTCTGAGTAAGACGGCAAAGGCAACTACTCAAAGAAGAAGGGACTTGCAAGAAGGGGCTGCACCGAAGGTGCGGGGGAACCTAACATATATTCGCTTGACATACATCATGTTCACGGGCGCAACGCTGATCCAGTTACAAAAGTAATAATGCGTGCGAGCTGCCAGAGTCTTCGATAAGATGGGAGGCATTGAACCCCCTCAATGAAAGAAGAGATCGATTGCTCGATCTTAATCGGACTTTTTATGATCAGCACAATTCAAGCCCGAAGAATCCCGTTATGCGGCCCGAAGCCTGAAAAGGCTCGGACGGGGTTCTTCCCCTTTCCTAAGTCTTTTCGATGGTAATTGTTGAAGCTTCTTACGACCCCTAGAGCTTCAACAATCCCGTAACCGCAAGGGCAACGAGAACAGCAACCATAGCACCAACTAGACCGACTGCAATTTTCATTTTCTTGTTCGATTTTGGTGGTCTCGGCGCCATGAAGGTCTTAGGTTCATTCTCCGTTTGATCCTGATTCTTTGATTTCTGAGTCATATCGACTCTCAAATGTCGAGTCTCACTTTACTCTTTGTTCACTAAGCTTTGAAAACTGAAGAACAATTGGCGGCCAGCGAACATCTCCTCTGAATATCAAGGCGAACATAGCGGCGTTTGATATATCTGGCACCGGTCTTTTGTCTCCGCTTTGGGGGACGGAAAACTTTGATATCTTGAAGTGATGGTCGACCGCATCGAGTTCGTCGGACGCTATCAGGATTGGCAGAAAGTCAGGTTGGATACGGGACTAAAAACCCCGATTTCCTTGCAAAAGATGAAACAAAATGCACGGATTGTGTTTATCATTATGGACGCGAGGTACGTTTTCAAAATCCTGTGAAAATATATACGCAAAAGACAGACCTCCCGGATCATATGTCTAGTCTTGGGAAAGTAGAAGAGCAAAACGATCAGAGCCCTTTTTCTTTAGAAACTCGCAGAATAATCGAAGCTGCCAAAAGACAAGATCGAGCTTCTGGATTAGGCCCGTCGTCTAGTTCTCAAAGCCTGGGCTGGTAGAGATTGAACATTCCGAATCACCCGATTCCAATCAGTGCCACACTCTTTAAAGTCCAGAAATAGAACAATCTGGGGCTTGTTCCCACGAAATTGGAGAATCATAGTGGTCCAGTTTTCCCTTCCCATCCACTCCATAGAAATGTGGCTCCAGTCGACAAATCTTTTTCTGCGACATGAAGTAGTGTCAAATACCGGTCGCAGCGCTCTTCAATCGAGTCTTGTTCTGCTGTTATCACTGAATATGCTAGTCAACAAGAATCCATCTTATCATTAAGGACAAGTCAAACATAATCAACGAAAGATTACAACTGAAAACAGAATTAAGACGGCCTGGCCCATCCTTTCCTATCGGTAATTAAACATGATTTCTTATTAGCCACGCATCCATGGAGAGAATCGAATTAGTCATCTCTTATTCCGCCTTCGTAGAGCGAATCCAAATGCAGCGATACCAGAACCGCCAGCGCTGTTCCGGTCGCAATTAATGGCAAATCCCAGGGCGATGTTGCTAGAGACATCTCATTTCCCTTCAAGCCTGGGGAGACTCTGCGGATAGGTGTCGAAAAGGAAAAGCACAAAGTCACATTAGAAAAAGCAAAGTGACGTGTCAGGATGCATGTTGGAGGCGTAACGATTTCCATTGTCAGAGTTTTTTCGAAGCTATCCGATCTCCCCGGTCAAGAACCACGCCTGATGTTAGCTGCCAACCAGTCAATTCTAAGAAACCCTTATCTCTAATTTGTTAGACCGAATTTCATCAAATATGTGAGACAGGAGGTCGAAGTTTTGGTAAATTCAGTTCAGGTGACACGGGTCGAGAAAAGAATCAAGGCACCACTCAAATTTGCGTATGATTGGTGCACGGATTACAGGGAGGACGATCACGAGATCACCGGGTCAATCCGACGAAAAGTGATCCTCGAAAAGACAGCAAAAAAAGCCGTCTACATCTATCTCTGGGACGATGAGACTGGCAAACAGCAAATGTC
>DATLTL010000086.1:0-5963 GCA_035533635.1 Nitrososphaerales archaeon | reverse complement strand
GCTGCAGGGACCTTAGCCGCTCGCCGCTCAGATCAACAACAGTTACACGAGAGACCGAATTGCTTTCCAGAAAATCAAGAGCAATGGTCGTACCGATAAGGCCGCATCCGAGCACGATGACCTCACCCTTCGACATTAGTCCATCCCTTTTTCCTAAGCCAATCCAGTGTTTTTCAGAAATACCTGTTAAAAATGAATTGGTGGCAGAAAGGCTAGTCCTACTTCTTCAGAATCTGGATCGCTGATTTCGGTTCGTATTTCCAGATTCCTTTCTCTTCGTCGAACAGAGTATGTGGTATTGTTCCAAAGAACTCCGTCTGCGAGTCGATGTAAGTAACCTTGAGCTTTCCTGGGATTTTCATGAATTTGTTGTTGACGTACCGTAGCAGGCTGGTAGTGTGCTCGCCCGGGCAGCGAGTGAGCCAGCAATAATTTCTCTCGGTCTTCCAAGATTTCTGAGTGAAAGGAATCCTAAGCGAGACAGATCGGGCGTCAACCAAAGATTTTTCGTTTTGAATTTCGAGAGAAAATATGATACTCGTGTGGTACTTGCCGGAATCTTGCGGTATCAGTCTCAAGTAGTACCAGGAAATCGCTCGCCGGACGTGCGTCTTGTAATGATAACGCAAATTATGCTGGTCCAGTCCGATGCGCTTTGAGAGTTTTGAAAGTGTTCTCGGAACATTTTGCTGGAGTTCTTTCAATATCAGAATATCCTTGTAATCCACGACGGGCGCTTGATCCTCTTTTGCTTCGGGAGCGATCGGAGGGTCTCGGTTCTTGTCAAGATCCTCCCAATCGTGCCTCCAGTTTCTCTCCTTGAAATCGTACATCGCAGGATTAAGCGAGATGTCTCTGATCCATTCTACCTCATCAAGTGAATAAGACTCGATTATGTTGGAGCTCCTTAGATGAGCTAACTGCTCTCGCAATTTGTACTGCTCACCAAAGGGAATAGCGAGCATAGACACACTGGAATTGTCTGGGAGGACTCTCCCGATATACATGGGCCCGGCGCTATCTTTCAAGAACGTGTCGATTCCATCGGTATAGCTCTTCTGCGTAGGAGTTATCTGAAGCATCCAGCGACCCAACCCTATTCTTGGGAGATTCACGGTAATTCTGGCAGAGACGTTGTGCTTGGGCAGTTCTTCCCAAATCATGTACCGTGCAGTTTCAACCGGAATAGCAACCCATTTCGAAAGCGTGCTCACATTTTCCAACCCGTAGCGGGTTATTCCCTCGATGAGTTTCTCTACTGCCTTTTCGTTCAACCAGTTCTCTAGTATCAAAAGTCCTTACTGTGTTTATCAGCTTACTGGTTTTCAACTCCGGTATTCATGAGAAACAACAAATAATACACAAAACTTGTTTATTATTGGCAGTGCAATGAAGCGGCAATTCCGTCTTTTGACAAGAGGTTTCCTGCCTGGCATTTTGAATTGAAAACCGAGAACAAAGTGACAAATAATCGAGGACGTTCCGTTCATTGAAAGCGGTCAGCGCAATGAAAAGCGAAAAATTTGCAATATACGGATTCGAGATCAAGATTCCTTCAGATTGGCGGGTTGAATTGAATCCCAAGTGTTCGCGCCAAAAGGGAGACGTTGCATTCCAGAGTCAAAAGGGAAACCGCGTGTTCGTTTCATGGGGACCTCTCGAGGAAGCAAAGCGGTTCAATACCCTCGAAGAGCACAGAGATAGCAGTTTGAATCAAGTGAAAAAGGGTTCCGACGTTAAATCGTTCGGAGTTTCAGATCTGAAGGAGATTCAAATATGCGGGCATCGAGCGCTTGTCTCACATTTTTCCGCGGAAATCAGAGTTGGAATGATGGGGCGAAATACGAGTGGGCGAGACATTTGGTCCATACACTTTCATTGCCCTAATCTTTCGAGATATTATGTCTTATTCAGCATGGAACGCGATCCCGCAGAGTTCGAGGACATGGCTTCTATCTTCGATTCCTTCTCGGAAACCATCATCTGTCATCCTGAGATTTCTTGATGTTGGCCTTATGCTTCTGCCAGCACTGGTGAAAGCTCCTTGAAAACAACTACCTCGCCGCTTACCACGAGCATTTTTCTATACATGTTGATTGCGTGAAGATTGCCATATTTTTTTGCGACCTCGCCAAAATGCGTCTCTCTAAATCTGCGTGATTTGAAGAGCTTGGTTGGTTCATCGTGCTCCTGAATCAGACTCGCGAAAACAACGTTCACACCATTATCGAAAAAGTACGAAAGCGAGTGATCCAAAAGCTTTCCGCCAATCTTCCTTCCTCGGTATTCTGGTAGAACCGCAATGTAGTAAATGTAGCCTGTTTTCGAGTCGAGCTTTTTCAGCATTGCAAGCCCTGATTCCACGTCACCGGACTTTGCCGCGAACACAGTTTCGATTTCCTTTAGAGTTCTCTTGGCGTGTCTCTGATACCATCCTTCGAAGCTAGTGTCAATTATGGAATCTAGATTTTCCCTCTCCGCTCCCTCCACTTCGTGTATTTGCGTTTCAGTGTTAATCGCCAGAGAAAAACACCTTTAATGCGTTCCTGAAAAGTATCTTCTCCATGTCATCCTTCTCAATTTTCAACTGTTCAACAAGACGTAACCCGGCACGAAAAGTTTCTACAGGATAGTCCGTTCCGAACATAACCTTGTCTGCACTTCCCGCAAAGTAGATCGCGTCAGAAATCTTTGACGCTAGTGACTCGAGGTACAAGTCCGAATATTTGCCGCCGTCGCCCGACACAAGACCAGAAATATCAGCGTAAACATTCTCATGCTTGTAAATTAGTTCTCCAACATCAGTCATCCAGGGATTTCCGAAATGGCAGATGACTATCCTGAGGTTTTGACGTTTGTTGGCCAATAGATCGAGAGTGAGCGGATGTGCGTGAACCAGACTACCATCAGAGAATGCAGTGTCACCAGTGTGAAACATTACTGGCAGATCTTTTGATTCGGCATAATCGTAGATTGGATTGAAAACAGGATCATCAGCGTAAACCTGCACGTATCCCAACCTTACCTTGAACCCTTTCACATGAGCATCGTTCTCTTTCGCAATTTTCAGCACCTTCGAAACTTCTTTCTTTGACGGCTCTGCTGTCAACACCGGGAACAGCTTGTCTTTGCTTTTCTTACAAAGCTCTAAAATCTTTGAATTTGGCGCTACCGTATTGCCCTTTAGGGGCGGACTCAACAGCAAACCTCTTTCGACGTCATTCTCGCGCATTAGCTCCAAAAGTTCGGATAACGTGTACTTTAGGCCGTTGAACCTTGCGTATCGAATTAACTCGTCATCAGGCAGCTCAGAGCAATGCAGATGCGCGTCGATGATCCGGGGCAAGATCAAATCAGAAGTGTCTAGGTTTCGAATTAAACCTTCTTGTCAAAACCAAGTACTCATGCGCGGTTGATTTGCAGCTTATTCTCTTCCCTGAATGTTCATGCCAAAAATCTCAACTTTTGAATATTTCATAATTCCCAAGTTTGATAATCGTGTAACGGTCTAAATAGCGCCTAGTATGAAGTACTTCCTGTGACTCAGGAAAACGTTGTCAAGCCACCAGTAGATCAGGCTTCGATGGATATTGCGTTTGTACTGTCGCTGATTGGGGGGATTTTGATCACCATGGGATCTGTTGTTGGAATGGGACTGTCAGTAATGGGAAGACCATTCTTCTGGGGAACTGGTGGAATGATGGGCTCTTACAACTATCCATACATGATGGGTGGGTATTATTACGGGAGTAATGGTTACTACGGAATGATGTACGGCCTTGAATCGGTTGGCATTATCACTGGGATACTCGTGATCGTTTTTGCAATACTGATGAAGTCAAAACCCGCCGAGAGGAAAAACTACGGTGTATTGATACTCGCATTTTCGCTTGTCAGTTTGGTTGGAATGGGCGGTTTCTTCATCGGCGCGATAATAGGACTTATCGGAGGAGTGCTCGCTCTGACCAAGACGTAACCCAAAAACTTTCAAAATGATATGAAATCATTGCAGCTTGGTTCTGAGACGATTCCCAGGCGATTCTTTCAGCTTATTTTACACAGGCGGTTTAACAATGTGTATGAACCTGGATTACGTAATTTACATCGTGACCAGACCAAGTAGAATGTGGAAATATCGCAAGCATGATAATAATTGGACGCCGGACGCCCCAAAGGGTATCATACCACAACTTAATGCCGAGCAGCTACTGTCTCATCTCCCATCCCGCTTTCAGGTGATCAGCCCAACCTCAACATCAGGGTGGAACGCAGAGTCAAAAGTACGACAACTTACAATGCAAGAGTTAGCAGAATCCGTGAGAGCAAATAATTAAATATGCTGAAACGAAACTATTTTTCGGTGCAAAAAGTTGTTCAAAGGTGACTGTCTTCATAGACGGTGTTTGCCTTCATCGTACGTCTGAGTAGCATACAATCTCCCCAGTGCCTAAAACCATCCAATCCTAAATCCTCGATGCAGCCAATTTCTTTCCCAGCGAGAAGCATAATTACGCCGCGCGGAAGTGAGTTTCCATGAGTTCTCAAGGAAAACTGATCAAACTCGCGCTTCCAAAGGGCTCGTTGGAGAAGGCTACGTTTGCTTTCTTCGAGAGAGCTGGTTACAAGATAAGGGGACAGGACAGAACATACAGACCAACAATCAACGACGACCAAATCGAAATCAAGATCCTGCGACCGCAAGAGATTCCGATCTTCGTGGCTAATGGGGATCAAGATCTCGGGATAACAGGATCCGACTGGATAAGGGAAACCAGAGCCAACCTGAAGAAGGTTCTAGATCTCGAATACGGACAGGTAAGGCTCGTCATGGCCGTACCAAAAGCAGTAGCAAGTACGCCCTTTCCGGAAATCTGCAAAGGTTACTGGAAGAGCGGTAAAAAATTGAGAATCTCAACTGAGTATCTCAATATCGCCTCAGAATATCTTACGTCACTCCCATTCTACGAGAAGTATTTTGGTACAAAAGCCCCAATGCAGGTGACTCCGTGGTGGACGAAGGGCGAGAATGAACTTGCCAGCATCTACCTTTCTTTCGGAGCGACCGAAGCAAAACCTCCAGAGGACGCCGATGCCATCATGGACGTGGTCGAAACGGGGACGACACTCGATCAGAACGGTTTGGTGCCGGTTGAGACGTTGCTAAAGTCAACAGCCCATCTAGTAGCAAATCCCGACGCGCTCCGAGATCCGCAAAAACGCGAAAAGATACTTGATATAATGTCGGTATTGAAGGGAGTCGTAGAGGGTTCGAAGAAGCTCCACATTTTCGTGAACGTAAAGAAGGAGAACCTGCAAAAGCTTCTGGAAGCACTACCCGCCCTAAAGAAGCCAACAATCAGCGAACTCTCGGACAAGGACTGGTATTCTGTCAATACGATTATCGACAAAGATTACCTGATCAAAGCGATACCAAAACTTCGGAAACTATCGCAGGGACTGGTCGTTCACGAGCCAAGACAAATTCTGCCGCTTGAAGATATCGAACTCCCAGCAGATGACCCAAAGTAGTCCTTCGCGTGATTAGATCGTGATCCCGTTTGGTCAGAGTCGTAGTTAGCCAGTACATAGCTGCTAGCCTCGGGCAGGTTGACCGGACGGTATCTAAGATCAGAGGTTTTAGTGGTCAAACGGTTGATACAACCATCGCCCTGCGCGTAGGCGAAATAATAGATCAGGTGAGAGAGTCAGGTGATGATGCTCTCATACAACTGACTAGGAAGTTCGATTCCCCCAAAATCAAGGATTCCAAGAGTCTCAAAGTCTCTCCATCCGAAATCAAACATGCGTATTCAAAGATTAGCGATGAGAATCTCAGAGCTTTGAGAATTGAGGCAAAGCAGATTTCACAGTTGGCGAAACAGCAAATGACTAGGTTCAGGGCTAAGACGCTCAGATCACCTCTGGGGTTTGTGGTGAAGGAGAGGTATGTTCCGTTCAATCGG
>DATLTL010000085.1:0-8718 GCA_035533635.1 Nitrososphaerales archaeon | reverse complement strand
ATCGACCTTTCTTCTTCTCGCCGTCAGGCAAAGATCTATGTCCGAAGTCACGAGGCATCTTTTCGTCGCTATCGCCATTTTCAATAGTTCTTGGTCGTTGGATTTCGAATCGTACAGAGTGTCGAAGCCCAAGATTCGAAGTTTTCTTGCAAGTGAGCCAAGCATGCCATCCACCAGAAACGCCCTATCGCTCCTTCTTTCTGGTTGTGCTTCCATACTTTTTTTCCATAGCCTGTCGCAAAACTCTTCATTCGTCTGCAACGAGTCTATATCCACCAGAAGGTAAAACTCTGATAATCTCGTCAATGGATAGTTTCTTGGCGGCCTCTTTTTCACTTTCATCCTTTATTTTGCTAACTAGCTTCTGCTTTATGATCCTCGCAAAATCGCTTGCTTTTTCCTTGCCCGGAGAAATTTTCAACTGCGCGATACAATATTTTGCCAGAGATTTTTCAGGCCCGCAAACTATTGCGACCTGCTCTCGTCCATCCGAATGCGTCTCCTCGCCTGGAAGCTTCGCAGTTATACCTACGGATAGCCCAACCTTCACGTGCCGTACGAAATTTTTCTTACCATCAATGAAGAAGGAACCTCTCGAAAGATATTCTCCGGACGGCGCACTCTTTTTTACTTGATCCCCAAAAACCCAAAAAGCGTCTGCCGATCCTAGTTCGTCCTTCCAAGCACTGCTGAATCCTACCGTAGCTTGAGCAAGTTCCAATGCGAGTTCATCTGAGGGATCTTGTCTGGTTCCAGAACCTCCCAAAATGAAAAACGGAGAACCATGCAGATCCGCGTGGAACACTACGTCATTCGCGTTTGTGTATTTGTTAATCATGATGCTGTTGGATGTAGCGTCTCTTCCTCCCACGACCAAACGTCCGTCTGAAGCTTCGAACCATCTGTACCTCTCAAACCACTGTCTTTCGCGCCTGTCGGTTACTAACTTCCTTTCGGCTCGCTGCTCTTGAGTTTTGGTTTGTTCTGTAAGGGAGTTCTTCTGCATTTCCAGTTCATGCATTATGTGCTCGAGTTTCCGATTGATTTCTTCGAGTCTTTTTGCCTCATCAAATAGTCTAGACGCAAGTGAAGTTGAATTGAAAGACGTCAGATAAACCCTGGGCTCGGTGACAAATCTTAATTGATTAGGTGATTCCTTTGGAACCTCCAAAAGCCGGTAAGATCGAATTTTTTCCACCGTCTCCGTTCCGATTTTGCCCTCCGTCTCGCGCATGAGTGAGCTGGCTAGTGCGCGTAATTCTTTTGATATTTGTTGATTCGATTCAATTTGGGATACCTGTTTGCCTATGGCGGACGCCAGTTCTTCCGCTTTCGATCTAACTTCAACGGAAGCCTTTCTACGTTTGGTGAGGACAAGTGCTTGGATCTGAACTTCGTCTAGTGCTTCGCTTAAACTCGGGTATTCCTGTATGTGGGCTAATTTCTTTCGAACAAGAATGTTCCATGAGTTGGGTACAATTGGACATACATCAGCCTCAAGGTCGCTATCTTCAACAGGGATCAAAATATAGCCAGCGCTGCTGCCCTCCAACTCTAATCGCAGCTCAATAGAAGCCACGGCCAGGTTTGAGACAGTTTCAACATTCATAGATTTCAATGGAGAAGCAGTGTCGGTGTGCGTTCTCTCAAAAATTTCCTCGACAAACTTACGGGAAGTTCCCACGTTTCTACCGAACCACTTTATCGCCGAAACATTCTGCTCTTCACTTCCTTTCATCGACTCTTGGAATATTGCAGTCAAAGTCTTTTTGTCAATCTCCTGCAGCGCTATTCCTCTTGTAGGAGGAAGCGCGTACTTTTCGCCTGCGACAAGCTTCCTATGCCGAAATGTCTGGGGGTTCTCAACTTCCAATATTGTGTCGCTGTTTTCCGCATCGGTCAAGATTAGGTTTCCATGCGAGAAGAATTCTGCATACAGGTTTCGCTTCTCCCCTTTCCTATTCTCGAATGAGAATTTCGCGATTCTCTCATTACCGATTTGATAAAATGAAGTGACCTCGCATCGCTCTATCAGATTTCGTAAACGCGAAACTGACTTTGTTGCTTCAGGAAGGGAGAGATTTTTTGTAGTAATCCAAGGCGCAAAAGAGGACAGTGCAACCAATTTCTCGGGCTTTGACGCGTGATTAAATCTTAGAAGCGCACCATCCTCCATCGAATAAGCTCCGCTCAGAAAATACCCTTCAATCGCTCCCGAGATTCGCTTGGTCAATAGGTTTATTTCAATTGCGGAGATTTCCATTACATTTGGACACGCTTCGTTGGAGAATGGAGCAGAAATTTATACCGAAACCCTAAAAAGATGTCGAGCATGGAATAACTTGGATTCGCTCTACTTTATCTGAAATTTTTAGAAGTTGAAATTAATGTCGTCTAGACCTCCAAACAAACCGTTACCTATGACTCCAATACCACCTATGGACCCTTCTCTTCAGAGGCAGAGACTTTCGCGGCTCGCTTGGATGCGTGTGGGTTTCGGAGCAGTGGCAGGTATACTCGCAGGATTGTTGAATTTCGTAACCCTGCAGCCTAACGTGCCAAATCCCAATGCGTACTACGGAATTTACATCGCTGTCATAGTCTACGTCGGCTCCTTCTATTTCGCAAAATACAGTTGGGTGAAGGGAATCAATCCCAAAGATAAGAACAAGTTGTTCACGCAAGGAGTCGGTTCATACATTATTATGTTTCTATTCGCATGGATCATGTACAGTACTTATCACGCATGCTTGTTCTTTGCCTCCTGCCACATCTAAACAACTCCTGATGTCTCAATCTCGAATTTTACTCTTCGTTTGTTCAGATCGGGCTGCATAAGAGTCGCCATTCTCTGCCGGTCTTTTCTCTCAAAGTGCATTCTATGCAGGGAAAATTGGGAGAGTATCTCGCCCGTGCTCTCACCTTCTCCAAGATCCCCCCTCGAGCGAGCGGAGTTTGTCAGCAGTACTGGGATGCCTTTCCTACAAGCGAGGTACGCAAGTTGGCGCATATACATGGAAAGTGAAGTTTGCCTCGATGCGATGTCTTCATCCTTGAACTCTGACACAAAATTTGCGGTCACATCGTCTATTACTAGGAGATGACAGTGGGAAAAAAATGTATCAGACTCCACTCGTTGGCTTGCTCGCCGTTGATCTTCCACTGTTCTGACTGAAATTCCATATGTTGTCTCTAAGATTTTCTCAGCGTTGAATGATCGACTTCTTGCAATCTCAGCTATTCTCTCGGGTCGAAACGAACCGGTGCAATCCACGAAAACTGCGTGGGCTCTGAGCTTCAACTTTGGCATTTTCTCGCAAGTCATTACAACGCTTTGGAAAGCAAACTGCGTCTTTCCTGTCCCCGCTGCACCATAGACGTCTGTAATGCTCGCGATAGGCAGTCCGCCGCCTAACAACATATCAATGTTAGCAGAACCAGTAGTGATTCTTTCTATTTTGTGTTTTTTGAATGACATATCACTCAAGACTCTCACGCCGATCGCTAGATCCTATTGAGTATCCTCTACCTTTTCCAAATTTGGATAGCCTTTTATTTCTGGCAACGAGTCAAAAATCAAAGTCAAGGACAGAATATGTCTCAGCAAGTGAAAAGACCTCTAAATACACTTCAAAAAGCAATAAACAAAGAAGTGTCAGTTCGCCTAAAGATGGAACTAGAATATAGAGGCAAGATGAGCAGCGTTGACCCATACATGAATGTGATTCTACTCGACGCAACAGAGTACAATGGTGGGAACCCCTCAGCCAATTATGGAAAAATAGTAATTCGCGGAAACAATGTGCTGTTTATCAAAATCTCTGACAGTTTTCAAGTTTGATTTACTTTCAGCGTCCTAGTCTTGCCTGTAATGTAAGATTTCGCAGAGTCTGTTTCCAGATTTATTCCGAATCTCTTCTTGAAGAATAGAACGACCTTGGTTATATCTCGTAGCAAAAGCTCCTTTGCATTTGCATGAGAAATCGGAACAAACTGGGGCCAGTCGATAATCCAAGGCAATGACCCATCATACAAGATGTTGTATTCGCTAACGTCGCCATTGACTATCTCGGCTTTAATGTATGCCTTCTTCATATTCCGAAAAATTTCCTTCAATGTCTCGACCGGTTCTAGAATATCCGCCCTAGGACATCTGTAAAGCATTAATCCATTGATTTTGGACATCAAAACTGCGTGTCTGTCTCTCGCAATAAAAAGAGGAACGTTGACCCCTGCTTTGGCAGCGATAGTCATTCCTTCAGCTTCCTTTTGGGCCGCCCCCACGTTTATCGCCAGCCATTGATGCTGATTTGAAGCACTGACATATGCTCGATTCTTTCTAGTGGATCGAAAACTAGTCCGGCCGATTCTATAGAATTTGATAACCGAATTCACTCCTGAGTCATTTATAACATCGAAGACATCAGATTCCTTTCCCATCCCAACGGAAGAACCCATCCCGGCGATAAGGCCTTTTGCAACGAAAGAATGGAGCGCGAGCAAATCTAACCCTGCGGTATTCATTATGTAGCCATACCTTGACCTCATCACGAACCCCCAGTAATTCAGCCGGCTGATGCGAAACTCAAGCTGTTCCGGATAATATCTTGTCACCTTCTGCAGTTGACGGAGCGGTACCGATTCGTACTTCGACATCGATCTTTCGAGGGCTTCGAGCACTTTCCAATCTTCGACTTCGAGCTCGCGAATTGATTTCGCTGCTTCCTGCGCTGATGACACGTCGATTTTCCATCTCTTTTGCATCCTTTATTCCTAATAACGAGATTGGAATCTATTCCGGTTTACAAAAACAGTTAATTCCCGATCATTTGTTCCACTTTTGAGGATTGCCATCCAAAACACTTCCTGA
Source organism: Nitrososphaerales archaeon (assembly GCA_035533635.1). Classification (GTDB taxonomy): domain Archaea; phylum Thermoproteota; class Nitrososphaeria; order Nitrososphaerales; family CADDZS01; genus DATLTL01. The sequence continues at coordinate 3,848 of DATLTL010000085.1, read as the reverse complement.
AGGAAAACTCCCAATTCGTGTCCTGAAGACAATCCTTCGCTCACTGCCTCAAGGGAACATGCTCGTCTCTCCCCAAGTTGGAATAGATGTAGGCGTCTCAAAGGCGAGAGGGAAATATCTTGTGTCTTCTTCCGATCCGATCACCGGAACAAAAGCGAGTATGGGGTGGCATGCGGTCAATGTTAGCGCAAACGACGTGGCAACGTGCGGGATAATGCCGGACGAACTAAATATTGTAGCCCTCTTTCCCACAGGCACAACTGCCATTGCGGTTCAGAAAGTAATTTCAGAAATAAGCGATACGGCCTCTGGGCTTGGGATAACGGTTGCTGGTGGCCACACTGAAATTACTCCTGGTTTGAAGAGACCGATCATAACTGTGACAGCTATAGGTTCCGGGAATAGTTTTGTGACTGCTAAGGATGCGAAGCAGTTTGATTCAATCTTGATGACAAAAACGGCTGGTATTGAAGGGAGTTCGATACTAGCGAAACTTCCAAAAGTGAGAAAAATAGTTGGCTCGATTACGAGTCGCAAAGGCGCTGCTCTTCTAAAGCAACTTAGTATATTGAAAGAGGCCAGGATAGCCTTCAAGTCTGGTAGAGTACACGCGATGCACGATGTCACAGAAGGAGGAATACTAGGTGCAGTTTATGAAATGAGTCTTGCTTCAAATCTTGGATTCGAGATCTACCGAGATTCCATTCCGATCGATGATTCAACTAGAATGATATGCGCAAAACTTTCCATTGACCCGATAAAATTGATAGGATCTGGATCACTACTCATAGCATGCTCAAGCAATTCTTCGCGGATGATCACTAGCCGATTAGAGTCCCAAGGGATCCGTGCCACAGCCATTGGCAGGTTTCTGCCACCGAAAAAAGGTAGAACACTGAAAGAGAATGAAGGCGAAGTCCGAGTTACTGAGGCCTCGATTCAAGACGAGCTCTGGGATGCGCTACGCAAGTATGGAAATCTTTCGTGACGCGGCTGCCTTTATGAAATTGAAGTAACTTGGTTCTGGCTTTCCCGGCCGACTAATGTACTCGGGGTGATACTGAGTTGCAAAGTAGAACGGGTGGTCGCGAATTTCAAGAATTTCCGTTCTTCTACCATTGTCACTAAAGCCAGAGAAATACATCCCTGCTTTCGCGTATGCTTCGGTGTAAGATTGGTTGAATTCGTACCTATGTCTGTGTCGTTCTCTGATCTGTCCTTTCTGATAAATCCTGGATGCCATTGTCCCATCTACGACACTAATGTCGTGCCCACCAAGCCGCATAGAGCCGCCCAGATCTCTGATACTTTTTTGTTCTGGTAGCAAGTCGATTACGGGATGGTTGGTAGAAGCGTTTAGTTCAGTAGAATTCGCGTCGATCAGGCCAAGGACATGTCTCCCAAAAGAGACGATCGCCATCTGAAATCCGAAACATAGGCCGAGATAGGGTATGGCATTTTCCCTAGCGAAGTTCGCAGCAAGAATTTTTCCTTCACTTCCGCGTTTTCCGAATCCTTGCGGAATCAGGACGCCATGGAACTCCGTGAGTTTCTTAATCGACTCGGGGGTTGATTCGAAATCTTGTGAGTCAACGTTCTCGATGACGACCCCCAATCCTTGCTGGGCACCTGCATGGAGGAGAGCCTCATTCACGGAGGCGTAACTATCAGCGAGAGAGACGTACTTGCCCACCATTGCAATCTTTACAATGTCTTTAGTTGAGAGAAACTGGTTTGCGATGTTTTGCCATGTGTCGAAATTTGGATTACGAGGAGAGAGATGGAGTTTTTCGGAAATTGTCTCGACAATTCCTTCAGATCTCAAAATCTCTGGAACGAGATAGATTGACTTTGCATCAGGATTGGAAATCACACTCTTTAGTTCTACTGATGTAAAAAGAGAAATCTTTTCCCGAGTGTCCCTTGCAAGCGGATCTTTTGATCTGACAACTATTACGTCGGGTTGGATACCGATTCGCCTCAGCTCTTGCACGCTGTGTTGCGTGGGTTTGGTCTTTTGTTCCCCAACTGGGTCTAATGATGGAGCCAATGTCACATGGACAAATACGCAATTAGTGGATCCTTCCTCCAGCCTAATCTGCCTAAATGCTTCAAGGAATGGAAGACTCTCAATATCGCCGACTGTTCCGCCGCATTCCACTACGAGAATATCGGTGTTTAACTGATTCGCAAGAACTCTGATTCGCACCTTTATTGCATCTGTGATGTGGGGAATAATTTGGACGCACTTGCCAAGGAATTTTCCTGCTCTTTCTTCTTGAATGACCTGTTGGTAAACCGCACCCGTAGTGAGATTGTTCTGACGTGTTAGATTGATATCAAGGAATCTCTCATAGTTCCCGATGTCCATGTCCGTCTCGCCACCATCGTCTGTTACGAAGACCTCCCCATGGGCGATTGGGTTCATAGTGCCCGCATCTACGTTGAGATAAGGATCTATCTTAAGACAGTTCACGGAGAAACCATAGAGATGTAGGAGCTTTGCGATCGAAGCAGAAGTAATTCCCTTTCCAAGACCAGACATTACCCCACCAGTGATGAAGATAAATTTCTTCGGAGGGTTTGGAACAAAAGTACTGTGCGGGCTCGAATCAGTTAGCATACAGCATATTGTTTGTCTAATCTTATATCCATTTCCATTGTTTGGGAGTTCTTCTGCTTGGGTGGTATAAAATCGGTCATGACGTAGTATTATTCTGAATCATGAACAGTGGATCTGAAAAATATCCGCTGCTTTGAGGTTGAAATACAGCAAGTCGCATCAGCTTCATGCAGGATTCAAGGGTAACACCAAGTCCGCAACGTCGCGCTGACAATGAGCGATGCGTTCGATTGTTTCAGCTAGATGCAACAAATTCGGCGACGATTTGACCTCAATTCGGAATTTTTCGAGCGTGGCCTCCAGGCGCTCGTAATCTTGGAAGACCATTTGCGCGATCGCGAAATCCTTTCCCAAGAAGCAACGGGTTGTATTGTCTTGAATAATATCAAGCAGATCAGTAATCACCGTGATCTGGTCTTGAAGATGTTTGCTCACAGGTCCAAGATCAGACACGGCATTCGAAAGTTCGACGGCGTAATCACCTGCAGTCTCTAGAGAGCTGGCAGCTACTCGATAATCTAGACAATCGATAGATGTGAGACCAAATTTTCCGGCAGCTCTGAGATCGCGGACTGCGCTTCGTATCAAGCGCACAAGTAGGAAGTGCAGTCTGTCGACCTCATCATCTCTCTGGGCTATCATCTCGAATTGTGCTGATTCGTTCGAGGTCAAGTGTTTCAAGGTATCAGTAATCATTGCTCTAACTAAGGAGCTAATTCTCTTGAAAATCTTGCTAGGCTCCACTACAGAGTTGTCAACGAGAAATTGACTGGTAATGCTACGTTCATCCTCCTCGACTATCTCCAATCCAATAAGGCGTTTCAAAGATGCAATTATGCGTTCTCGATCTTCGGGAGAAATTCTATGTTCCCCTCTGATCTTAATCAAATCATAACCGAGTAGATAGGCGGCTGTAATTTCGCTGGGGGTTCTTTTATTCCCATATCGAGAAGGATTCGAAATTTCGATTTCCTTCTCTACTTTGCCGTCGTTTGATTTTACAGGATATATCAGAAGACCTCCATCAATCGACTCTTCAATCGATACGACTGATCCTTTCTTCATAGATGTTCTCCTTACCCACTCTCTTGGGATTGAAACTAGTAGCGTTGCTCCTCCCATCTCCTGCAACCTTCGAACTTCCGTATCTAGAGACCTCTAGATATTTTAGAGATTGTCTTAATATATATCGCTAACCGTTCAGAATGCTATGCCTGGATCTTGG
>DATLTL010000084.1:0-4070 GCA_035533635.1 Nitrososphaerales archaeon | reverse complement strand
CGCCCCTTACCATCCTTGGGGTCCGCACCGACAACGAAAGGTACGTTTCGCAACTCTGGTCTATTGCTCAATTCGCAAGAAGCGTAAAAAGAGTCCATATCAACATGAAATATGACTCGGCCGAACTCGCGGGGCAATATCTGAACCTCTGGGAATCTTTCGCTTTCAATCATTGATTAGATCTATGGTAAAAGTAACTTGGAATTCCCTTAAATGCACGAGCAAACGCTTCTTGGAAACCGACGAACTCTTGCAGAGCGGAGACGATTTTCCTGGATCGCAGGTTCCAATCAAAGAAAGACCTAAGCTGCTGCCTTACTTAATCCTCGCGGTATTTCTTGTAGCAATCGGGCTGTTCATTGGTACTATCTGGCTCAACTGGACTATTTTCGAATCCATGTATAGAAGCAAAGCGGGACTCGATTGGTTCGGGATAAACTTCTACGGAGGTTTGACTTTCCTGGTTGCTGGAGTGCTTGCCCTTTTCTTCGTCAATCCATTTCCTCGAAGGAGCGATCTTTTCGAAGCGTTTAACGCCCTAATGGGACTTCAGTATAGACAAACCGCTTACGGAGGGTATGGAGGTCAGATGCCTCAAAGGCGAATCAGGCCGATGTACATCAGACCCAGTAGCCTTCTTTGGAGCTTTTGGCAGATTTTGAAATGGTCCGTCCTATTTGGCCTCTTTACTCTGAACAACGGTTTTCCTGGGTTCGGAAATCTTACAATGGAGATTGACATGGCCCTCAAAGGTTATGGGAGCTGGAGCCTTGTTCCAAGGATCGCTGACTTACCTCTCAATCCTGCTTCTTCCAGCGGAATAATCTCCCTCGTACCCACTATGGAAATTCAGTATCAGATCGTGGTGTACTTCCTCCAAGTCCTGCTAACAGTAGTCGCTCTGAGATTTTTTCTGAAATTCATTCGCGATGTAGTGATAAGGGCGGGTGACAAATGGCTTCGCAATATTCTTGCGACATCTTCCGCAGTAGCACTTTCCGTATTTTTGGGCGTTCCATACTGGGCGATGAACGTTACGATCCCGTATGAATGGGGAGCTATCCTTACTATGGTTGTTTCTTTGATTGCGCTTTCGATATATTTCCACCTAAGGTCTTCCAAAGAAGCCATACCTCTTGCTCAAAGACGCAGGATCGGAGTAATCATTGCTTCCGTAGTTATATTGGGTCTCTTAGCTGTCAATCTGGGTGCCTATACTTATTATAACCTAAACTTCAACAATAATTACATCAACTACCTCTGGACTCCTCAGGTATCGAAACAAGTGGCGGTAAGTAGCTGGGCTGCTGGAATAACAAATATTACTCAATCGAGCATTGCTGCAATACCTCTAGGAAATGCTAGTATTACTCTTCCTCTGATCAGGAATTGGGATACGAACTCTTCCTATACTCAAAGTAAAAACCAGATCGGAGTCAACTATCTTCAATTGAATACTCCCTCGATCGTGTACGTAAATGGTCAGGAATATTGGGTCACTCCAACCACATTTTCGTACCCCACCAACGATTGGCGCTCCGTTCATCTGATCTACACGCATAGCTCAAAAATAATTGTTATGAATACGCATACAGGTGACTTTGTCCCGGTCAACCAAGCATTCGGAATCCCAACACAACCATTGATGTATTACGGAGAAGATAATCCTGGAACGAGTGGTTTCTTAAACGATGTTTACGTGGGTGTGAAACAAGCCCCGCCAGAGATTGAAAACGTCACCTATAGCGGTGGTCCTGACTACACTCTTTGCGGAGCCCAAAGATCACTTTGGTTCCTGGAACAGGGCCAAATAGGTTACGCATTCTCTTCACCTCAGAATTGCATAGCAATGCTACATGATCGTGAGGTATTCCAGAGAGTTCAAAATGTTCTGATATCTGGACTCGTGGAAGACGATACCACTTATCTTGTTACAAATGGAACTAGTCTATTTTTCGCTATCCAAGTTTACATAGACTATCCTTTGCACTCAGGATTCACCAACGTCCCTGGAACACCGGTCCAGGATTACATGCGATTCTTTGGTGTCGTGCTCGTGAACATTGCCAATGGCCAAATGCAGGGTTACACATTGCCGGGAACGGATAATTTTCTGACAGCTTTCTACAAGCAGTATTATCCAAGTTGGGGTTCCATTCCAAGCTGGTTGCAACCGCAATTGAGATATCCAGAGCAGCTCTTGGGCAATCAGCAATTCGCAGGGCAGCTTGATGCTGACTTTACGGATCATGTGGGGAGTTCTCTGGCCGACGCCAGTAATTTCCTCTCTGGCTCGCTTTTTTACACTAGACCGCCGAGTACGGAAGTCCTGTACATTCCTTTCGTGATTGGAAACAACGTCTCTTTTTCAGCAGTACAGCTAGTCGAATACACCTCTTCGACAGGAAGGAATTTGGCAGGGTTGTATGTTGTATATGGCGGCGATAAACTCGGGCAGACCTATCTGTACCAGACTAATTCAACTTCAATTAATGGCCTGCCCTTGCTCGGTCCTAGCGCAGCTTTGAGCGAGTTCAACACAGATGCCGCAACGAAAACTGAGCTAACACTGACTGGGGCAACTCCTGGCAACATACTTCTGTACCCGGTAAAGGGCCATCTGTATTACTTTATACCGGCTTACATCAGTCAGGCTTCGGGAACAGGCGTCGTAGAGAAGAATCCTTTCGTCGATGTAATCGACGCGGAGAACTCTAGCGCACCAGTGACACTTGTTCACACAAATTCGACTGAGATTAACACGTACGGATTCTCAGGAACAACGCAAGTCTTCACAAACTCCACAATAAGAACCCAATACGTGGACAATCTATTCACATCAAGAGGGATTACTCTTGCAAACGGGACAGTGACAAACTCAAACATCGTTGACAACCTGGGGACAATTACGTTCCAAACAGGCGCAGAGAACTCTACTGCGACATCATTCATCAACAATTTCCTGAGCTCATACGTTCTCAATTCTAACATAACTCATAACGCCTTAGCGTTCAATTCTGTGTTCTATTGGGTTCCTTCTCTGGGAACAATCAATTTCGGGTTTGTCGTTTCGAGCCAAGGCGTTACAAAGCTGTACTATATCAGCGTAATAGTCGGCACTACGTGATTATTTCCTGAATGCCGCGCAGAATCGCTTCTCAGAAGAAAGAAACAATTGTGCTGAAGCTGTCGGGCAGTTTATTCTTCTCAAAAGAATTCGATCTCGTTGCGGCTTCACTTAGGAAGGTGCTGAGACAAAAAAAGAACATCCGACTTGTCGTTGTGACAGGAGGAGGAAAGACAGCTCGTGAATACATTGACGCCGCTGTTAGGCTTGGTGCTGACCAGTCGTCTATAGACGAGCTTGGTATCGAAGTTTCTCGATCAAATGCGCTTGTGCTGATAAAAGCACTAGGCAGTCTCGCTGTGGACTCTGTCCCTGCCACTCTCGAGGAACTTGTCGAAGCTTTTGAAGTATCATCGCGAGGAAAACGGGCGGTCGTGATGGGAGGCTTGCACCCAGGGCAGAGTACCAATGCGGTGGGTGCTCTGGTATCGGAGAAGCTTGGGGCCAAAATGTTTCTTAATGCAACGGATGTTGACGGCGTTTACACGAAGGATCCGCGAAAGTTCAAGGACGCAAAACGGCTCTCAAAAGTGACTACAAAACAACTTGGGAAAATACTGAACACCGAAACTATGCGAGCGGGTGGATACGATCTAATGGACCCGGTTGCTTTGAAGCTCATTGAGAGATCGAAGATAAAAACGCGGATTATCAAATGCTCTGCGCCGACGATAAACTCGATTTTGATGCGAAGAAAGAATGTCGGAACGTCTGTAAGTTTCAATTGATTAATCTGCGTTCATCAAAGCAAATGGAGTATCTGACCGAAGTTTAATTTATATTCGGGAAAAGAATTGAAGGTGTTTACTTTGGAGGGGTAGCGAAACTAATCGCAGATTCGCGCAAGGCCTGGTCAAACGCGGCGGAATGTTTCCTTCGCTAGGAAACTTGCCGATACTCAAGATCAATCAAGCTTTGAATGCGAGATCCGCTCTCTTAGGGG
>DATLTL010000083.1:0-5498 GCA_035533635.1 Nitrososphaerales archaeon | reverse complement strand
ATCCGGAAGAATTATTGTGATTAGTAGGTAGAAAGTTATGGCAAAAATAATCGGAATAGACCTTGGAACGAGTAACTCAGCGGCCGCTGTGATGATGGGCGGAAGGCCAACCATCGTCCCCAGCGCGGAAGGAACGAGCGTCGGTGGGAAAGCATTCCCATCATATGTCGCGTTCACGAATCAGGGTGCCCTGCTTGTCGGTGAGCCGGCTAGACGACAAGCTGTGTCCAACCCAGAATGGACAATCATGGCGATCAAGCGAAAGATGGGCACCGACTACAAAGTGAAAGTAGCGGGAAAGGAATTTACCCCGCAACAGATTTCGGCCTTTATCCTTCAGAAGATAAAATCTGATGCCGAAGCGTTTTTGGGCGAGCAAGTGACCAAAGCAGTAATCACTGTTCCTGCGTACTTTAACGATAATCAGAGGCAAGCGACGAAGGACGCCGGAGCTATTGCGGGTCTCGAGGTCGTAAGAATAATCAACGAGCCCACCGCGGCATCACTTGCTTACGGCTTGGACAAAGCTGGAAAGGACCAGAAGATCATGGTCTTCGATCTCGGCGGAGGAACTCTCGATGTCACAATAATGGAATTCGGCGGTGGAATTTTTGAGGTCAAGTCCACGAGCGGTGACACTCAGTTGGGCGGAACCGACATGGACAACATTTTGATCGATTACGTGATTTCGCAGTACAAAGCGCAATCTGGGATTGACCTTAGACCGGACAAGGTCGCGGTTCAAAGAGTCAGGGAGGCAGTGGAAAAAGCAAAGATCGAACTTTCGACAACCATCACAACTGAGATTAACTTACCATTTATCGCGTCAGATGCATCGGGTCCGAAAAATCTCGCCATGACCCTTACCCGCGCGAAGCTCGAGGAATTGATTTCACCCGTGATCGAAAGGTGCAGGCACCCGATGACTCAAGCGATGGGAGACGCGAAGCTTGAGACAAACCAGGTCGACAAAATAATCTTGGTCGGTGGTCCGACTAGGATGCCGATAGTGCGAAACTTTGTAGAGAAGATCATGGGCAAACCCTCAGAAAGAGGCGTAGACCCTATGGAATGCGTCGCCATGGGTGCAGCGATCCAAGGAGCGGTTCTCACGGGGGAAGTGACAGATATTCTGCTGCTCGACGTTACTCCACTGTCTCTGGGTGTCGAAACTATGGGAGGTATTTTCACGAAGATCGCTGAAAGGAATACTACGATTCCAACGAAGAAAAGTCAGATCTTCACGACAGCTGCCGATTTCCAGACCTCCGTAACGATCCATGTTCTCCAAGGAGAAAGGGCGATGGCCTCCGACAATGTCTCGCTCGGAAACTTCAACCTAGTAGGGATCCCGCCTGCTCCAAGAGGAGTCCCGCAGATCGAGGTCACGTTTGACATTGACGCGAACGGGCTGTTGAACGTTGCTGCGAAGGATCTTGCGACGGGAAAGCAGACTGGCATCACAATAACAGCCTCAACGAAACTCTCTGACAAGGACAAGGAACGAATGGTAAAGGAGGCAGAGCAGTTCGCCGAGACAGACAAGAAGAAGAAGGAGGAAGCCGAGATACGAAACCAAGCTGACAGCATCCTGTACACGGTCGAGAAGACAAAGTCGGATCTCAAAGACAAGATACCTGCTGAGCTCTTGACCAAACTTGACAACGCGTCCAAGGAGCTGAAAGACGTGATCAGTGGATCTGACATCGAAGCAATCAAGCAAAAAACTGAAGCCCTCACCAGCGTCCTGAAGGAGATAGGAACTGTCGCCTACCAACAGGCGGCAGGATCCCAAACTTCAAGCTCGGGACAAGCTGGTCAGGCAGACTCTTCCGGACAAAAGGTTGTAGATGCCGAGTACAAAGTTGACCCAGACCAAAACCAACAGAAAAGCTGATCTTAAATGACTGAGGAAAAACGAGACTACTACGAAGTCCTCGGCGTCCAGAAGGACGCCACCAAGGAACAGCTAAAGACTACCTATAGAAAACTCGCGATGCAATATCACCCGGACCGAAACAAGGCTGCGGGCGCGGAAGAGCGGTTCAAGGAAATCTCGGAAGCTTACGCCGTACTTTCCGACGACGCAAAGAGAGCGCAATACGATAGGTTCGGTCACGAAGGAATCCAGGGCCGCTACTCTTCAGAGGATATATTCAGGACTGCGAACTTTGACGAGATTTTGCGTGACATGGGATTCGGGTTCGGCGGTTTTGGCGGCGGAAGTATTTTTGACATGTTCTTCGGGAACATGACCGGCTCGGGTAGAGGCGCCAGAAGAGGCGCCGACCTGAGATATGATCTTGATATTACACTTGAGCAGGTTGCCACTGGTTTGACAACCGAGATTGAGATTCCTAGGACGGAGAGATGTCCGATTTGTAAGGGAACTGGGGCGAAACCAGGAAGTGAACCGCGAAGGTGCACTGAATGCGGTGGACGCGGCCAAGTCCAGAGAATAAACTCCTCTGGTTTCGCGCAGTTTGTTAGAATCGAAACATGTCGGGCCTGCAGGGGAAAGGGCGAGGTGTTGGACAATCCCTGCCGCGATTGCAAAGGCGACGGTACTGTGCAGAAGACCCGTAAGATTTCTGTCAAGATTCCCGCGGGGATTGACAACGAATCGTCGCTCAGACTTAGGGCGGAAGGTGACGCAGGAGAGATGGGTACAGCTGCGGGAGATCTCTATGTTGTTTGCCACTTACTTCCGCACAAGATCTTCACCAGAGATGAGAGTGATCTCCATACTCAATTCTCGGTCGATATTGCGAGCGCAGCTCTCGGCACAACGATACATGTTCCTACGATCGACGGCAAATCTGCTGAAGTATCGGTACCAACAGGAACTCAGAACGGGACGCTCTTAAAATTGAAGGGTAAAGGGCTACCAATGCTTGGCGGTTCGAACAGGGGCAACTTACTTGTCACTGTGAACGTGAACGTTCCGTCGAAGCTGACAGACAAGCAAAAAGAACTCCTGAAAGAGTTCAAGCAAGTTGAGGACGAGAAGAAGAAAGGATCATTCTTCAAATTCTAAGCGTTCTTTACCCTGACGATTTTCATTTTTCCCATCGCCGCCCAATACTCGACTTCGGCTCCCGAGACGAGTTTTGATTTGACGTCTTCCTCCGTGGGCACAGGAACGTCAATGGTTTCAAATGTTTCGAGATCCATGATCTGGACCTTGTTCGATGATTGGGAGACCACTTGGCCTGACTTTTTCTCAATTAGTGGAACCTCAACGTTAGTGGAAACGGGAAGTACAAGACTCCTCTTGACACTATCGAAAACCCCAATCCCGACAACCCTAGCTTTTGCGGCGCCGTGTTTTCCGGGCTTGCTCTTGTCGTACTCGACGATTCGGCAGGGCTCGCCATCGATCAGGATGTAAGAGCCTTCCTTGGTGCTTCCAAGATCAACCGGCTTGCTCATATCTCAACACAATGAAGCACGAGAACCACCAGTACTCTATATAACGTTAATCGTGAGTGACATTTTGCAAGATCTATTTGGAAGAAATCTGATCTTTCTATGATTCATTTAACACGAAACTTAAATCGGTACAGCAAGAAACTTTCGAGTGCCCCAAGTTTGCGACTTGGAGGTCTTTAGAATTGAAGATATCAAGAATAGGAGTAATCTCCAAGGAAGGAGATACTCGAGCTAAAGACTTGGCAAAGAGGACTGCCAAACTATTAATTGAGAAAGGGTTCAATGTTACAAGCTTTCCCAATCTTCGGATGAAAGGTGTAGATCACGTTCCAAGTGTCAAAAACATTGGAAAGGCAAAGGTCGATTTAGTCATCACCTTTTCTGGCGACGGTACAATACTCAGATTGTTCAGGTCACTCGACAGCACCATTCCATGCCTTTGTGTTAACGTCGGCGGCCGTGGAATACTTGCAGAAATAAAACCTGATCAGATTGAACCATCAATCGAAAAGATCGTAAAAGGAAACTTCAAGGTCGAGAAGAGGCTTCGAATATCGCCTTCCATTGGCGAGATGAAGCTTCCACCAGCTTTGAACGAAGCCGTTCTGGTGAGACAGTCGTTTGCGAAGACGCCCACGTTTACTCTTGACTTGGGACACGGCGCCGTCTTCACACAGCGAATGGATGGGCTCATTGTAACAACTCCAACAGGTTCAACGGGACACTCGTTTTCCTATGGTAGTCCATTTGTACAGGGTACACTTCAAGTTTTCACATTAACTCCACTTGCACCGATTTACAGGTTTCCACCCATGATACTGGAACCTGCGGCCATCAGAGTCAAGGGGGATTATGCTCTTCAATTGGTGATCGACGGTCAAGAAACGTTCCGTGTGGAAAAGGATGTTACTGTGTCATTCAAGAAACATGAAAAGGACGCGGTGTTTGTACGATTCGAGAAGGCCGGGCCATACAGGCAACTAACAAATATGATATCATTGGAAGAGAATAACAGCCGATTCAAGCGAAAAGTTTGATAAGGTGTCAAGATTAGGTATCGAAACGTGCCGTCGGAAATAACCACAGCCTGCACTCTAGATAATGTTGCTTGACGTGTTTCCTGATGTATCGAATTTTTTCATTCCGCTCTTTCAATTGATGCAGGTTCTCGATCCTTCTCTTGAGTCAGCAGTATCTCGTTCTAGACGCCACCGCGTTCTATGCGGGAGTGCCCTACACCAATACAACGGAGAACCTCGTTACAACACCGGATGTAATCAGTGAAGTGTCGAACGAAAGAACACGAACCCTGATAGCGCTATCGAAGATTAACGTTTGGCAGGCTGGGCAGGAACACTTGAACAAAGTTAAAGCTGCAGCGCGCAATACGGGAGACAATAATATGACGAAAGCTGATCTGAGTGTTCTTGCGTTATGCCTATCGATAGCAGCAGACGGCAATGATGCCATACTATTGTCAGACGATTTTGCTGTTGAGAATGTCGCATCTAGGTTGGGGATAAAGGCAAGACCGTTGATGACGAACGGCATCAAGACTGCGGCTGAGTGGGTATTCTTCTGCCCTGCGTGCGGAAAAATCTACTCTAAGCAGCGACCAGATTGCCTTGTTTGTGGAACCAAATTGGAGAAACGGCTCAAAAAGAATTGAACTTTGGCGTCGGGCTCTTTAATTTGTTTTTGATAGCGATGTTCAGAATGAGTGCGGTTAATTTTTCTACTTCTCCTGAGAGATTCAGCGTCCCAAGGTAGAGCGGACGAAGGCCTTGGATCTTTGAAATAATCTCGGCGACCTTCTGATACGTTTCAAGCTCATCACAAGCCACCAAGACATCAGATGAAATCGGTCTTTCCTCATATAGAACATGGGCAGGCACTGATTGGAATGCGGTTGCGACTTTTACTGATTTAGGCACCAGAAGTGCAATCTGCTGCGACACGGACTTGCCGCTGGCGTCAACTTCGGAATGAAATTCCTTACCAACTCTCACTACAGGTGCGACTGCAGATATCAGAATTTGATCACCTGAAAATCTTGCAGCTAATCC
>DATLTL010000082.1:0-12117 GCA_035533635.1 Nitrososphaerales archaeon | reverse complement strand
GGTGACTGACCACCGCCCGGTGGAGCTTGAGTTTTTCTTCCTCCTCCGCCGTCAAAACCACCCCACCGCTTGTAACTTTCGCGCGTCTTGTGCGCGTAGTAAATCTGGACTCCACTCCAGACAAACATTGATCCGAGTACAGCGGTGTAGATTATGTTGGCATAGCTTCCGGATATCCAGAGCAGTGCGATTAGAGCCGCGGTCGTGATCACGAAGAAATAGAGGCCGTGTGCGCGCATCCAGTGAAATTTCTGCCAGTAAAAGTGAAATCTCTTCCCGGCTTCTTTGCGGGCTGTCTCTTCGTTATCCCATCGGTCGTACATGTTTTTTGATAGAGTGGGGTATCCTATTCAACCTTTGTGCGGAACATTTGGCAACGCCTTCTAAGGTCTCGCCGTTGGAGCTTCGTCCAAACGTCTTTTGAACATTGACAGCCTCGAAGTGAGAACCGCCGAGACTGCAAGGCAGAAAGCAGCCAAGAGAAATGTAGCATCGAATCCAAAGTAGACCGAGGTGAATCCCGAGACAAAAGAACCCATCATGGATGCAACTCCGACGAGCGCACTGTAGACCCCGAGCGTGGAGCCAGCACCCTTCGATCCAATGGAGTTGAACACCATTGTATTTGATGCGGTATAGTATGCCGCAAAAGCAATTCCACCGGCCACGGGATAAAAAATGAGTGTAGGAACAATGTATCGGATTCCCACTATGAAATACACGCTAAAGCCAAGAGCGGCGTAACAGGCAGCTCTCAGAACCAGCCCACCAATCGCCGTCCTTACCAAACTTTGCTTTGCGATGTAAGGGGCGACGTACATGAATGACGCAGTCTGCACCATCACCCCTACGACGGAAACGGTGTAAATTTCGCTCTCCGAGAATCTATTGGCAGTCATGGATGGAACGAGAGAAGTGTTGAAGATTCCGCTAGCTACGTAGAAAGCTACAATTGAGAGGTAGAGTACCGGCACCTGGCTAGTTAGTTCATACCTCAGATCCTTGAACACTCTTTTGAATTCGTTCGCTCTGGGTAATCTCAGAAAAATCATTGGTACCGATTGCAATCTCTCAAAGAAGCTTGTTCTGTTCAGCGTCATTATTTCTCGTTCGAATACAAAAGTGGGTTCTTTGATCAACAACAGCGAGAGTGCAACCGATACGAGAGAAAACGAGGCAAGCACAATCACAAGCCAGTGTAGTGGCAATACACTAGCCCAGAGTGCGCTCAAAATGAGACCTGTTACACTGCCGATGCTGGAGATCATCGAAAATCGGGCAAACGCCGAGGCCCAGCTCAGTTTTGGTTGTGTTTCCATTATGAGCAAGTTGTAAGGTGTTGTAGAAGCAGCGGAGAGAAACGAGAAAATGGAGTAGAGCAGTCCAACTCCATACACACTACTTGTGAAGTTGAAAGCGATCAAGTTTACCGCAGTGAGGAGAAAGCTCAACGTGATAATCGGTTTTCTCTTGTGAAATCTATCAGTTGCAAACCCCCAGAACATCGCTGCCGGAATGGTCGCTCCATTGAAGAGTGTCACTATGAGTCCGACGTAAACAGTCCCTAGGTTCTGTCCATATTGCTCCAAGATCGTGAGCTGAACAAAAGTCGAGAGCGGACCAGATGCAATGCTAAAGGGTAAAACAGAGTAAAACCAGCTGATCTTACTCCCCTTCTTTTCTCTCATCTTTGCCGATCCGCTCAAAACTTCCACACGTCGAATTTTGCTATTAGCTGCAAAGTGTCAAACGCCATGGCAACGTCGATAAAACTTTTGCCGGCAAAAAACAATACTAAAGGAGAGGAATGGAAGGTTCCTCAAATTTCATGGACTGCTTTCTCACGGCGTCTTTCACGAAAATTAGCGGAAAAGAAGCGGGCGTTGATGTTTTCAATCAAGGGATTTCACTTGCATCTCTCAACACGCTCTTATAGCGAGGTAGAGAGCCAGAAAAATGAGCCAAACTGCCTGCCAGAAATACCAATCTCCGATTAGTAATTCTACTACTTTCAGCGGCTCTCCTCCTTTCGCCGATCGCCAACCATCGAGTCGCCAGTGCAGCTTCTGATCCAAGACAAATTACAATCGACGTCTATGTCATAAATGTGGAAAACGTCGACCAACAGACAGGTTCGTACAACGTCGACATGTACCTGTCATTCGCTTGGTCTGGGAATTGGTCGGCAACTAGCAACAACGCATCCGCACTTGCATTTCCCAGCCATTTTGATTTGACAAATGGTCAGATAAATCAGATGACTCTGA
This sequence comes from Nitrososphaerales archaeon, assembly GCA_035533635.1. GTDB lineage: Archaea > Thermoproteota > Nitrososphaeria > Nitrososphaerales > CADDZS01 > DATLTL01. The sequence goes on along the minus strand of DATLTL010000082.1, from coordinate 9,850 downwards.
TCTATTCAGAGCAGAATGTTTCTGGTACTGGATACAATTACTTGGAATATAGAATTGGCGCGGTGATCTATGACCCGTTCAACTTTCAACGCTTTCCGCTAGACAAGCAAGTGCTTTCCATTGATATTGAGGACAGCTTCTACGACAATACAGCATTGGTCTATGTCGCCGATTTGAACAGCGTTCTTGATCCTGCAATAAAAGTATCCGGTTGGACGATTCAGCGAGATACGGTGCAACTTAGCACCTCAAACCACATTTACAACTCTAGTTTTGCTTATCCCGGAGTTCCTCAAAATTCCCAGTATTCTTACTCTCGTGCCAGTTTTTCTTTCTCTATGGCGCGTCCGATCACGACTTCTGTTCTTGAGCTTGCGCTGCCGACAATAGTTCTAGCGGCGCTCGCCATGATATCTTTTCGGATCAAGATGGATTCCTTTGACTCGAGACTCGAGGTTGGTGTAATATCGATTTTCGCTGCAGTAGCTTTCTTGGTCAATCTAGACAGCAGCATACCCGCGGGATATTTCACTTTGGGTGATGAGATCATGCTAATAGCGTTCGCAGTCCTCCTGTATTCAATTGCAATTACAGTGTGGTTTCACAGATACGATCCTCAAAGGCTGCCGAAATTCGCAACTCAAATTGACAAGGCAAGTTTTGCAATCATACCAATCATCGTCGTGATCCTTGTTTCACTGGTAATTGTATTCTGACCAGATTGGATTCCGAAAAATGGTGATTTCCGTCTACATTTATTGTATTGAAAGTATAGTAAAGATTCCGAGAATTACTATACTTTCGACCCCTGCCAATTTTATATACGACTTGATTCGTCAGAAATCCCCATGTTAACCAAAGCAGGATTCGCGACTATAACTCCTATACGAAATATGAACAGGGCGATCAAATTCTACACGAAGACTCTCGGTGGCAAGCTCCACATACGCGCTGAAGGACCGATGAAAGACATGTGGGCTTCGGTGAAGATAGGTCGGGAAGAGTTCTGGTTGGTGCAACCAGGACGGCAGGCGAAAAAGCCCGACCTCGCATTCAGCACATTTGTAGTGAAGGACATCAAAGCTGAAGTAACGGAGCTGAGAAAACGCGGGGCAAAATTCCAGCGCGCCGAGAAGATGAACTATCATACAAAGGTTGACGGTCCAATTGCGTATGAAGAGTTCGGGGCTTCGGCTTTCTTTAATGACTCTGAAGGAAACCTGTTAATGCTCTGGCAGGGCTCTATGTAAAAAGTTCAACCTAGAACAAGTAGCGAACAAGTTCAAGGCAAAGGTTCTTTCCGAGCGGAATGGTGGAAACTCGGGAACACTGATTCCCAACACTGTCGCATCGGCATCATACATCTGGAATGAACCTTATTCGCGAAAAAATTATACACTCCATCACAAAATGGTGCACAGGTCTTCTTGCAGATCAATAATCATGATATGACGTTCAAATGTAGCGACGACACTCAAATGATTGCGTTCCTCTCCAGGCCCGAGGGACAAGGCGCGCGGCCCGCAATCATTGTAATTCACGAAGCGTACGGTCTAAACGATCAGATCAAGGGCGTGGCGAGGAGATTTGCTGCAGAGGGTTTTGTCGTGATTGCGCCGCACCTCTTTACAAGGAACGGTGAAGTCATGACGGAGAAGAACTAGACAGCAACGTTAAGAATGTCCTACGAATGCATTTGTAGGAAAAAGAGCGTAGATCAACAAGTGGAAGCCCAGACGCAATCTCAATTTGATGTAAAGTACGCTATACGGACGCTGGTCCTCTTTGGCCTCGCCATTGTAACCGTGATGTATGTAGAGATCATGCTGACTCCGGTGCTGCCTAGGTTGGCTTTGGACTATAATGTGACAGTGGGACAAACCACACTCGTTCTCGCCTTGTATACCGTTTTTGGAACCGCAATCACTCCGATACTCGGGAAGCTCGGCGACATATACGGAAAAAAGAGGATCATGATGTATGTTCTGATATGCTATTCTGGAATGGTCACAATCACTTCATTTACGCCAGATTTCTCAGCTCTCTTGATTTCAAGGACATTTCAGGGAGTTGGACTCGCAATCATCCCTCTCGCATTCAGTATCGCACGCGAGCAATTCCCGCGCAAAATGATACCGCGAGCTCAAGCTTTGATTTCTGCTATGCTGGTCGGTGGGATTGGTTTGGGGCTTTCGGTCGGTGCGTTTGTGGCGAACAGCTTTGGTTGGCAAACTAACTATCACATTGCCGCACCTGTTGTAATCATTCTGACTGTCCTGATCTTCTATCAAGTGAGAGAATCCACTTTCAGAAACCGCCGCGCGAAATTAGACTATGCCGGGTCAGCGATGCTTGGATCGTCTCTCGCGATGATCGTCCTTGGTCTCTCGGAAGGACCTCAGTGGGGCTGGTCCTCGCCGCAAATTCTCGCTCTCCTGGGAGTAGGAATGTTGCTGTTGATTCCTCTGATGTTATTTGAGAGAAAGATCAAAGAACCTCTGCTAAACTTCACACAGCTCCGAGAGCGGAATGTTCTTGTTTCCAATATACTAGCGGTCACCACAGGTACAGCTATTCTCCTGACCTTTACGTCTATGATTTACAAGCTCGAGGACGCAAAGCCTTCAGGATATGGCCATGATATTCTAATGAGCGGATTGTATCTTCTTCCTTTCGCCGTTGTGATGCTCATTGTCTCGTACCCGGTCGGGATTCTTACCTCCAGGGTGGGGGTAAAACCATTATTGCTAGTTGGGAGTATAATTGGGGCACTCGGCTCTATTTTGTTGTCAACAGAAACGAGCTCCATCCAGATTCCGGAATACATCTCAGTAATTTCGCTGGGCCTCTCGTTTCTAATCGTATCTCGTCAAGTCCTCCTGGTCCTATCAATCAAGCCGGCGGACATGGGTTCTATGACATCAATAAACCAAGTTTTCTTTAACATTGGCCAGAGCCTTGGTCCTGCTATAGCAGCCTCAATACTCTCAACATTTGCGTCAGCTATTGTTCTTTCGGGTCATGCACACTTGTTCCCTACCCCCGAGGCATTCCGGTACATATCGTGGTTAGCTGCATTTCTTTTCATTGTCTCATTTGTGATCGCGCTTTTCGTGAAGGAAATCATCGGGAGAAAAATCAAGGACTCGAATTACGATAAGGAAGAAGTCGTGAAATCACAGGAGTCCGTTGAAAACACCTAACAGGGTTACAGATCGCCTATGAAGTAACTTTCGCACAGATCCACGATTTGTATGAAAGGCAACTAGAAAGACGAAATGCCACCGACAGAGGATAGGTTTTCCAAATCGACTAATGAATTCGTTTCTTCCTGAACGAGTAATCCTAAAGAATGAGCTTTGAAAGAATCTGGCCGGGATGCATTACATTCTGTTCTATGATGTTGTGGATGACTACATTACGAAGAGGGCAACATTTAGAGAGGCGCACTTGAAACTTGCGCGGGAGGCTTTTGATCGTGGCGAGCTAGTGCTTGGAGGTGCTTTCGCCGAGCCAGTAGACGGCGGAGCTCTGGTATTCAGAGGGCCTACGCCAGTTTTTGCGGAGAATTTTGCAAAGAACGATCCGTACGTGAAGAACGGTCTAGTAACTTCATGGCGCGTGAGAAAATGGATGACTGTCATCGGTGACGGAACGTCGCCCACATGAATGGATCACAATTAGAAAGCAAGTTCCTCGTCTTTCATTTTATATTGCTAGCGAGTACAAACAGCGAAGTCGATTCCCCGTTTTCCAACGAAATACTCGTATTGGCATAAACTACACTGCCTCTGACGAGGTAGTTGGTCCACACTCCTCCATCAGATCCCTGCAACAGGGACATAGCGGATGTCACATTCTTTATTTCAGGTACGTAGCCGTTTGCGAAATTTGCTGTATTCACATTTGACTTGAGAGATTTCCAGACAATAAAGTCAAGAGCTAGCTTGTACGAAGTATATTTCCCGTTAGTAGCCGTGAAATCCTTGTCAGTAAACCCATAACCATTCCAGAAGTTATTTGCAATTCGAAATGCGTTCTCAGCGGCGCTATAATTCCCAGCGTGCAAGCTCCAAAGCGAATAGTAAAATTCTTGATCGGCATAGTTGTAATACTCGAAATTTGGATTGGGTGAAAAGACCGTAGCGTTTATTGTGTAATTTTTTCCGTCAGAAATAATTGATGATATTTGTTGATCAACTCCGTTTGACCAGGTCCAATTCTCGGGATAGTCTCCCAACGTGACGAAAGCGGGATTCCAGTAGTTGTAAAGTCCGCCCCAGGATGGCATTGAATCGTTGATCCCCTGAGCTTCGGAACTGGCAAGCGAATTTCCTGTGGAATGGAATATGCTTTGCAAGGCGTAGTAATCTAACGCTTGGTCATCGGCAAGGTAAATGACCTGACTTCCAGGGAAGGTTTGGAGGAAACCGCTTGAAGGCACAGCGAGCATCTGAAAGAATTCTGAGGCCTTTATCTCGTTAAACAAGAAACTTGTCGTTGTCGTTGTACGGCCTTGATACGAAACAAAGGCTGAAAACGCTGACAAGATCATTATCAATAGAATAGTACTCGAGACGATCATCCAGTTTCTCCGGTTCAAATTCGAGCTCGAATATGGGTCCAAGCTTGATAAATCGTAGCGTCTTACCTTCAGTCTGCTGGAGGCCCTTTGGCAATAGCACGATTTCTGACGTTCGTGAATGTAGAACAGGCTGTTCTTTTGCCTGGTCTTTAATCTCCCACCTCTATTTCCCTTGGTTCATGCAGACTACCAAAGGAGGTTTCGGGCACAGGAAGATGGCAATTGTGATTATACTAGTACTAGGAATAGCGGCCGCACTGGCTGTTGTGGCAACTTTACCGGTCAACAAGGCGCCACTTCCAAACAACACAACAACAGGCACTGTAACAGAAAACGCCCTACCGCAGGGTCTCGGCTCATTCAAGAACTATTCGGAGCTTCAAAGCTTTATCTCGGCCAATGCCAAGAGCGCACAAGAGTCCAACAGCAATAGTGGCGTCTTCTTTGGCGGTGTACCTATCGCCATGGGAACTGTCAATTCCGCCGCCACTTTTGCGGCCAGCGCAACTGACGCACTTTCAACCCAGTCCAGCGCCTCATACACCGGGACAAATGTCCAAGTCAAAGGTGTTGACGAGCCAGATATTGTAAAGACCGATGGAACGCATCTCTTCATATCAACAAGCGATGTTGTGACGATCATAAACGCTTACCCCCCAAATTCCACTTCCGTTCTGTCGAAGTTGACCTTCCAAGGCTCGAGCGTTTTAGGAATAGAAATTGCCCAGAACCGTCTCTTGGTAATCAACCAGAGATATACGAATGCGTCATACATAGATCTGGTACTCTACGACACGACAAACCTTTCTGCGCCCAAACTGATGCAAAACATGAGCATCGCGGGGAACTATGTAGCTTCGCGCCTAACCCAAGGCTACTTTTATGCCGTAATACAAGAGCCATCCTATATTTTCAACAATGGCAACGCGACCGGCATAATGCCGCTCGTAACAGAGAATGGAACGACAGATACACTTCCGCCTTCATCGGTGTATTACGCGCCAACGAACGCGCAGATCGGCTACTATACAATGGTTGTTAGCATGAGCATGTCATCAGGGAAGGAGAGCACTATCTCAGTCCTAACCGGCACATCCTCAACAATCTATGTTTCCACGCAAAACATCTACGTCGTCTATGCTAACTACCCGCAGTACTACGCCGATAACATTCCGGGAGACGTCTTTACTGGCGGAGTAATTTCACCAATCGATCAGCAAGGAGGACAGAACAGCACTATATTCCGAGCCTCGTACGTAAATGGCACGGTTATCGTGGAAGCAGCCGGATCAGTCCCAGGAACAGTCCAAAACCAATTCTCTTTGAATGAATACAACAACTACTTCATGGTTGCCACGAGCCGCAACGCCCAGATCGGAACCACCTACACAATCAGCGATGACGTCTACGTGCTCAACATGAATATGAGCCAGGTGTCGGCCGTTCGAAATATCGCGCCCGGGGAGAACCTTTACGCAGTAAGTTTCGTGGGAGACATGGGTTTCGTGGTTACTTTCCAGCAGGTTGATCCGCTATTTGCAATCTCCTTCCAGAACATTACGCACCCAGTGATAGAGAGTGCCCTAAAAGTCAACGGTTACTCTGATTATCTCTATCCGCTCTCCAACGGCAACCTGATCGGAGTGGGCAAAAATACAGTCCCAGCTTCGACCGGGAACTATTCCTACTACCTTGGGTTGAAATTATCCCTTTTCCAAGTCTTGCCAAACGGGACCTCGAGTGATCTGTCGAATTACTTTATGGGCGACCGAGGAACTGATTCTCCGGTCTTGACAAACCACCTTGCATTCACGTTAGATCCTACTAGGAACATCATGGTAATACCAGTGACTCTTGCGATTGTGAGTGGAAATCAGAGCACTGGTCCTAATAGTCCGCCACCATATGGCAATACCGTCTGGCAGGGAGTGTACATTTTCAACGTAACGGACTCCGGCTTTACTCTTCTTGGAAAAGTATCGCAATACCCTGCAAGCCAAAACTACGGGGATTCGCCTAACAATAACCTCCAGATAGACAGAAGCGTCATCATCGGAAACTACCTTTACACAATTTCACAAAGCGAAGTCATGGTCAGCAATATGTCAACATTCGCTACTGTTTCGACCGTTCCGCTAACATGAAGCTAGACATGTCGGAGTTGGTTGGACAACCAAACTCTTAACTAAAACTATAGTAATGTCAACCACGGTTGAGGTTAAGAGGACAACCGCAAAGCTTCTTGAAGAAATGAAGCAGAAATACAAGACTAAGAGCGCTGATGAAACAATAAGGAAACTGATCGGCAAAGCAGAGAACGTCCCTGAATCAATGTTCGGCGCGCACCCAATAATGAAGCGGTACATCAAATCTGACGAATCAAATGTCCACCAATTATGAATTTGTAATAGACTCCTACGCTTGGATCGAATACTTCCGAGGCACATCCTCGGGAGAAAGAGCGCGTGAATTTGTGGAGGGAGGGTCAGCGGCGACCTCGGCGATAACATTGGCTGAATTGCAAGAGAACTACATCAGAGAAAAATGGAACTCTTTCGAAAATGATTTGAAGTTTATCACGACAAAGACATCTGTTATTTCTGTCGATGCGAAGATCTCCATTTTGGCTGGCCAGATTAACCGTCAGAACAAAAGGAAAGTCAAAGACTGGGGGATGGCAGATTCCATCATTTTATCCACTGCAAGAATATCCTTCGCAAAAGTAGTGACAGGGGATGATCATTTCAAGGATGTTTCCGAAGCGATTATGATCTAGCAATGTAGATGGAATAATTCTCTGCCCCCGCCGTCACTATTTTTACGTTGAGTGATTCTGTCATCAAGTAATGGAATTCGCAACAAGAGTACCGGGTTTGTACTTCTGCAAGAGCTTCCAAATGAAATAGGCGAATGCCAGATCGGGTATTATGACAAGCGGCAAAGTTACTTGCGAAACAAACCCGATGAACATTATAGGTAAAACGAGCCCCAAAGCTAATGCAATCAACTGCTTCTCATTATTCGCGCGCCCGATCAATGCGAGAACTAGAAATAGAAACAGTGTCTCGACAGCGACGACCAATATGAAATCCGAAAAGGCAGGTAGATGCTCTCCGGTCCCGACGCCTTCCACCAGAATTACCGATGTGTAAAACAGAGCCCCAATTATCCCCATTTTGAGCGGCCCGGTTTTCGGCGACTGGCTCCGTGGATGCAAGAGATTCTCTGGAACGTGCCGTGCAACCATCACGAGAGCAAATATCGCGACGAAACTGGAGATGAAAACTGGCCACCCCATCCAAAAGTGCTCCCCGCGCACGACAAGCAAGAACAGCAATGAAACGTCCACCGAGAGTATCGCAAAAACGTAGGCAATGCACCTTCTAGAAGTGACAAAGCTCTTTCCGTTGGTCTCTGGGAGCGCAAGTCCGACCAAAAGTATGGGCATTGAGATGCTGAAAATCATGTGCACCGGAAGTATCCCCGCTACCCACACCCAGCTCACCCCAAGATAGTGCCCATAGAAACCCAGCTTGCCGACCGGATTTGCGAGTGGATTGTAAAGTGTTGAGAGTCCAAGGCCTTCCTCCAGTATTCCGTATGCAGCACCCAAAATCAAGGCGCTCGCCCATCCCTTCTTCCAACGTACGAAAGCTTCCCTGATCAGAATGACTCCGGGTCCGTAGAGTCCCAAGTTTGCAACTATCTGGAAGACAAACTGGACGGGGTTTAGGACCATTGCATTAAACGGACTGGAGCCAGAAAGGTACTCCGGAATTCCTGGTGAGAGCAGAAGCAAGCAAAGTATCGGATGCGCCCTCAGATAGCCAATCAGACCTTTGCCGGAACTCAAGTTCTCACTTGATCTGATTTCTCAAGGGTTATCAAAATATAACGGAGTACAGATCTCGATTCGACCATAAGAGGTGGAGACCGGATCAGGCGATCAGTTTGAGCCCGCAGCCAGTACAGCTGTATAAAGGGGTAGTTCCACAAAGGAAGCAAAGAATTTCGTTTCTTTATCTGGATCAAATACACTGCGTCATTGATTCGCATGGAAAAACATTCGCGGGAAAAGCAACAGCAGGTACCTGCCCTAAACTGGGCGCGGTTTCTGCCTCTCCCAGAATCTATTGCTGCCTTGGATTATTGTTGAACCACTGCATCACCGGCGGCTCGATGTTTTCCTGCCAGAGAAGCGCGATTAGTTCGCCAAGATGGTACAACTGCTCTGTGAATGACTGGAACAAGAGCTCCTCAACCGAAAGATCATACGATTTGCCAGAACGTAGGGTGAAAGTAACCCGGCGAACAAATTCCTGATCCTCCTTTCCAGTGACGCTCGAAATATACGCTTTTGTCTTTGCCTCAACTCGATCTAGGTGATCAATTACCTGCTTCATCTCTGAATACTCATCCGCCTCCTTCAATCTCTTGTATTCAGTGGATTCGTTATTGATCCCCCAGTTCACGATCCAGTCCTCGTTATCGATCATGTGAACCAAAATATTTCGCATTGAGTAAAAACTCGCTTCCCTGTTTTGAATCACCTTCTCCCAGGGAAGCTCTGAAAGTTTGTTCGCAAAACGCCGGCGCACCTTTGATGAATAATCGTACAATTCTGGAATGCTGAGCAACTTGTTTTTGCTTTTTCAAGTCTTTGTTTTAAGCTTTGGATGAAATGAAAGTTATCACAGTAAACGTAATTACCTCGCAAAATTGAACGAATCTTATCTTTTTTTCCAACTAGTGCTGAGGAATGGTTCAAGCAAGTCAAAAACCCGGTCATTAGCAAGTCAACAAAGCAATGGGTTCTGGCCGTCGCAGTTTTCGGTCAATTCATGGCGCCGTTTGACAGCACAGTGGTCAATCTGGCAATCCCTTCGATCGGCAAAGAGTTGGGCGGAAGCATCGAATCGCTCAGCTGGATAATTACAAGTTACCTGATCATCGTAGCTTCACTCACGCTCATCGCCGGACGGGTAGCCGATATAAGGGGCAGGAAGAACACTTACGTCATAGGTATCGCGGTTTTTGTTACCGCTTCTGCGCTCTGCAGCTTCGCACCTTCTGTTCCCATCTTGATCGCAACTAGAATTGTTCAGGCGATTGGAGCTTCCATGTTGTATGGAAACGGCGTGGCTCTGCTCTCGACATTCTTCGGTCCTAACGAACGTGGGCGCGCCATTGGGATATTGTCCGCTTCCACTTACACGGGGCTCTCGCTTGGCTCCTCCGTTGGAGGTTTCTTGATTCAATACCTTG
>DATLTL010000081.1:0-3044 GCA_035533635.1 Nitrososphaerales archaeon | reverse complement strand
AATTTGGTTTTTGAAGCGCAGAAGATTCTGAAAGAGAAAGGTTATCTGGAAAAGGACCTTGTCTCGGCGAACGAGCTTTTTGCGCGCAGGGCGAAGATGCTAAGGTGCACTACTTTCTCTGAGAATCTGGACACTCTGCTTGCTGGTGGTATCGAGACCCAGGCCGTCACGGAATTTTATGGTGAGTTTGGTTCTGGAAAGACGCAGATCTGTCATACAACGTGCGTTGCCTCACAGTTGCCGGTAGATCAAAATGGCCTCGGAGGAGCGGCGCTGTACATAGACACGGAGTCGACGTTCAGGCCGGAGAGGGTCGCGCAGATCGCAAAAGCTCGTGGGCTGGATGTGGAGAGTATTCTGAACAACATACACGTCGCAAAGATATACAACGCCAGTCACCTAGAGTTAATAGTTAGGGCAATGGGCAGTATGATCCAACAAAACAGCATAAAGCTGGTCATAGTCGACAGCATAATCAGCTTACATCGAGCGGAATTCCTAGGAAGAGGATCCCTTTCCGAGCGCCAGCAAAAGCTGAATGCAATAATGCATCGGTTAAAGCGGATAGCGGAGATCTACAATGTCGCTGTGATAATTACAAACCAGGTGCAGTCCACGCCAGATACGTTCTTTGGCGACCCAACAAAGGCGGCGGGGGGAAACATTATCGGACACGCATCTACGTATCGAATATACCTGCGCAAAGCTGGGCAGGAGAGAAAAGCGATAATGATCGACAGCCCGATGCATCCTTACGGTGACACTAATTTCATCGTGACCGAGAACGGAATATCTGATCCGGCAGACAAGAAACCGGTGAAACCGGTAAGAGCTTACGGCAAGAGCGCTATAGAAAAGGACGAAGAGGAAGAGTAGGTAGGACTCCTCTTTCTCTTTCCGTCTGCACTACCAAGCTTTTACTTTGGTGTGGCAGGCGCACGGGCAGAGGATGTGATAGACAAGGCCGTCTATTACAATCGAGGGTTGTGATTCATTCTCATGCTTACAATTCGCGCAAATCTGGATTGTTAGTGCCATGGTGTTGAGTTTTGACACGTTACCATGTAAAAGTCAAAATCAAGCAATTTTGACCATCTAGTGTTCTCAATACTAACCTCATGTTCCAATGCATGATTCACACAGACCTTGTGCAAAAGTAGGATTTTCGAAGGTTTTTCACCAATTTCCTGTATGGAGATACAACTTCAATACTTACCTGTCATGAGGAAGAGGTTATGCAATCGCTTGGAGATCCGACAACTTTCGTAGCGGCGATCAATCATCTTTCGCAAAACGACCCAAGACTTGCAAAGATAATCAAGAAGCATGGTCAAATAAAATTCAAACCGCAGGGTGAGATGTTCGAATCCCTCGTCGAATCGATTTTAGGTCAACAGCTCGCTGGGGCTGCAGCGGAAGCAATAATCAAAAGAGTCAGAGCTCTCTACATTGGGGGAAATTTACAGCCGCAGACTCTGTACTCAACACCTGTAAGAAAACTAAGGAGTGCCGGGGTTTCGCCACAAAAAGCGCGGTACCTGAAAGATCTTTCTTCACGTGTTGTGAAGGGGCAATTGGACCTGGAATCGCTGAAGGAAAAATCTGATAATGAGCTATTAGAAGCTCTGGACGAAGTGCTGGGAATAGGACCTTGGACGGTGCACATGCTTATGATTTTCACGCTTGGACGCGTGGATGTTCTCCCTGTTGACGATCTTGGAATAAAGAAAGGAATTCAGAAAGCGTACCGACTGCGTGAAATGCCCAAGAAAGAGAGAATCGAGTTGCTCGCCAAGAGCTGGCATCCGTACTGTTCTGTTGCATCATTGTACCTTTGGAGACACAGGGATGCTGACTAGTTTATGGAGTCCAGTCGGAGAATGTGGCTAATTTAGGGCGACGATGTCGAACAATATCTTGCGAAAATTCATAGTTATCGACCTTGCGAAGAAATCTCCTTCAATCACAATGTTGTTAATGCCAAATTCGGCGGCTTCGTGGAGATAATACTTCTCAAAAGTAAGGCAGTCCTTCAGATACTCTTCAAGTTTGAGCGAGCTCACATCAATTACCACATCTCTGGGTATTTTCGCTTCTAGCACATCGTTCAACGAATCCCTCGCAGACTCGTAATTTTTCCACGCTTCTTCCAAGAACCTCGGAAATATACCGTTGTCAGAAAGTACTGAAATGAATCGTCCATCTATATCCTCAGAGTATTTTTGCAGAAGCTTTGCCTTGACGTTCAATTCACTACTCCTGTCAAGTCCGTATAGAAACTCCAAGGCTTGCGCTTCCATTTCCGATTTGTACGCGTGGTTTAGGGAATCGCCAAATGAGCCGCACGCGAGCAGAAATCGCGCGACGTCATAATCCTTCCTCAAGATGGCCTCCGATATCATGTGTGCGAAATCAGGATCGAATGAGATCTCGCTCATCAAGAGCCCTTTCTCGGTAATTGTGTGACTCTCCTTCTCGATTGCATTGATATCGAACAACCAGTTTTCTGCAAACTCCAATTCATTTGTGTTCAGCTTTGACATGAACTCCAAATTAGAAAGCTTCAGCCCGTACTTGGACATCAAGAGCACCAGGTCAAATGGTGTCTCCCTCTCAAGAGCTTTCATTACCTTGACTGGTAGTATTGTCTTCGGAATTGGAGTGTCCGTCAGAATAACGGCGCGTCCTGGCTTGAACCTGCCGATTCTACCGATCATTTGGAGGAGGGAATTGTTGTCAATGGATTTGTACTCCAACACCTTGTGCCCTAATTTATCCTTCCCTTCTATCACCTCGTTGAAAATGAGTACGTTATCCACGTACACGTTGACTGATGAAGCAATGACATTCGTGGCAAAGATCTTCAGGTTCTTGTCCAGCTCTGCGCGCTCTTGTATAGTATTAATTTCTGATCCTTCGAGCCCGCCGTGGATATAGACGCCGCCGTAGCTTCGTGCATATCTCTCAACGAGTCTTCTCGTCGGAAGGAAGACAAGCCACGACTCGTTTTCTGGCTGCGAGTAGAGGTACATAGACAGTTTATC
>DATLTL010000080.1:0-2262 GCA_035533635.1 Nitrososphaerales archaeon | reverse complement strand
GGTGACCCAATCAAGTCAGTTATGCCTCTTATAGGAATCGGCAACCAACGAGGTCTGTTATCAAGTTCGTAACCAAGTTCGTAGATTGATTTCTCCATCAGATAGGCATCCAGCAAAATGGCAAAAGCATTCTTGTCTTTTGGAATTATTGCAGATCCATCAACTGTTTCCAGATATGATTTTAGGAAAATGTCTGAGACCGCATTAATCCACATCTTGACCATAGCAATAGTATTTGCGGCGTCTTCGTTTGGTCCCGTCGTTGAATCGGATATTATCGACGAATATGCTACATATTGGAAGGACCTCAGCATCCCAGCGACGTCTTTTAGAGGTGTTCGCTTCAGATGGCGCTCGCTCAGAGATCTCGTGGGTTCGCCCTCAAAATCGATAATCGTAAAGTCCTTTCCAGTGAACAAGACTTGACCCAAATGATAATCGCCGTGATTTCTTGATCTCATACAGTCCAACTTGATTTGTCTTAGAGCCAAGAAACGACTTGTTACTTCGTTTCGCCTTTGAATCAGGGAATCCAGCTCCTTCTTTACTTCCTCTGGGAGTCCACTGGCCATTGCGCATCTTTCGAACACTCGGTTGGAATAACTTATCATTGATTGTGACATGGCTACTTGCTCCAGATATCCGAAAGGTTCGGGACGGAAATCTCGGTCGTCAGTATCTTTCATTAACGCAAGATGAAACTGACCGGTCCTTTTTCCAAGCAATGAAACGTTGTTATTGAAAGCCTGACCAATTGTTTCTTCTAGGAAATCCACTGGTCTTTTTTCGATCGCAGGTGAGTTTGTAGCTGAATCAGGCACTTCCTGAGTGGTTTTCTTTGCATTCATTCTTTCCTGAAACTTTCGAAACTCCTCGGAAAACAAGTTCCACGCGGTTCCTTCATTTCTAACGTATTCTTCGAGCACTGCAACTGTATTCGCTTCTGCGCCAGGAGCATGATAAAATACGCTCCCAAAAATCTTGGGAGATGCGTCGAAACCATGTTTTGGAAGAAATTCTCCAATTTCAAGCTCGGGATTTTTTCCTTCTTCGATTCGTCTAATCAATTTGAGTATGCATTTGTCTTGGAACACTAGTGACGTATTGCTCTGTTCTGATTGAATTATCGATGATTTGGTCTGAGCATCCGAAAAACCCAGCAATGCATGATTTGCCAAGGTGCGCCCATATACTTCTCCTTGTTCTCCTCTAGTCTGTCTGCTCTGCAATATCAGCTGAAGAATCTTCCATCGAAACCCTTCATCAAACACAGCATCATACAAGACACCCGGAGAATTTTTGTCTATTCGCACTCGGCCTATGATGGAGCTTGGGCTTTTCTCTTTTATTTGTTCAAATATTTCGGCACTTGAATAGCACACAGGCACAAAATAAGATTCAGGAAGTCCTTCATCATAATATACATCCAAAATCAAAAAAAAGAAGATGTTTGAAGAATCCGAATTTGAGTCAAAAGGTATAACATCCCTTATCCTTATCTGATCTATTCTTCTGCTTTTGCCACCGAACCACCTAGAGGTCTTGAGATATTCCTCAAGCACCAAAGACTCCAGATCGGCCTTGGCTTTTCCGTCGAACAGATTTTGTATTTTCTTTTGAACCGCAATTTCTCTAATTTCTCTTGTTCTCGACAAGTCTGGAGCTTTTTGCTGCTTTACAAAGCTGAATACGTAGTATCCGTATGGCGCGAACGTCAATCTGTAACTTGACTTTCCAACCTGAGGAAAAACTCCACCTCCTAGGACATCGCTGGGGCGGAATTCGTCGAACTGTGCGAGATCAAAATCAGCTGCCTGGGTCCGCCCGGAGAGGTTCGCAGCCACGAAAATAATTTCGTCATCATACTTCCGCAAATAGGAAACTATCTTTGGATTCGAAGGATAAAGGAATTCTATTGTGCCGCGTCCAAAAGCTTTGAACCTCTTTCTCACCGTTACAAGTTTCTTCATCCACCAAAGCAATGAGGACGGGTCACTTTGCTGGTTTTCCACGTTGATTGCTTCGTAATGATAATGGGGTTCGATTATTACAGGCAGGTATAATTTTTGAGGATTGGTTTTCGAAAACCCAGCGTTGAGGTCCCCGCTCCATTGCATTGGCGTCCTAACTCCATTACGGTCTCCAAGGTAGAAATTATCGCCCATTCCAATTTCGTCGCCATAATAGATGACTGGGGTGCCAGGCAGAGTGAATAGTAGGATGTTCATCAATTCGATTTTTCTTCTATCATTCCCCAATAGC
>DATLTL010000079.1:0-4407 GCA_035533635.1 Nitrososphaerales archaeon | reverse complement strand
GCGATTGCTGTCATAAACCAAGTCGAGAAGAAATTGCCTAACGGCGAGAAAAACATCCACTCATTGCTCGTGAAGAAGACCATGGGCAAGCTAGAAAAGGTCAGAATGGTCGAGGATTGAGTTTAGTTGGCAAAGCAGAAGCTAGTTGCAGCAGAAACAAAGCGAACTACATATCCAGCTAGCAAGACAGAGACTCTGAAAAAAGTCGAAGAGCTAGCAAACAAATATGACACCATAATTGTCTCAAAGTTACACAAAGTGCGCGCCGGGCAGCTAATGCTTCTCCGCAAGAACTTTAGGAACGAACTTGTAATGCTCGTTGCGAAGAACAACATTGCTGCACTTGGACTTCAGAAGGCAGGCATAAAGCACGCCGACGAGTTCCTTGCGAAACTGAACGGTCAAAACGCTTTAGTTTTCACAAATATGAATCCTTTCAAACTTTACTTGGCACTTGAAAAGAGCAAGGTCAACCTTCCAGCAAGAGCTGGCGACATTGCAACCGATGAGATCGTTGTTCCAGCTGGAAATACCGGCATTCCGCCCGGTCCAGTCCTCTCTGAATTCAAAGAGGCAAGCGTCCAAACCAGGATCGAGTCTGGCAGCATTTACGTTTCAAAAGATTCAGTAGTGGCGCGGCCCGGCGACACAATATCGCCAAAGTTATCTGGCCTCCTAGCGCGTCTGAATCTGAAACCGATCAAGGCAGGAATGTCCATTTTCATGGCGTCCTCAGAGGGTCTGTTACTACTCCAGAAAGACATCACAATAGATCTTGTACAATACCGGGCTGATGTTTCGAGGGCAGCCGCAGAGGCAATTAGCCTGGCACTTGAAGCAGCTTACACCACGCCGGAAACAATGCCTTTGCTCATCGCGAAGGGTTTCAAGGGCGCAAAGGAAGTGGCCAAGCTAACTGGATACGTAACAAGCGAAACTGCTGAGGCGGTCTTGGGGCTAGCGGAGGCTCAAGCCAAGGCAGTCTTGGACCTCGCGAAGAAGAAAGGCTACTCCGAAAGCACTTCCTAGACTCGGCGCTGCAACTGCCCAAATCGCCAGGGCATAGCCTCGCTAGATCCATTGAAGTATCTAGACGGTTAGCATAATCTGTGTTCTAATTACAAAAATCGCAATCCGCTAGGAAATGTGTGCGAATATGTTCGCCAGCAGCCTTTTCACGAAATCTGTGAAATCCTCGTCTTTGAGTTCGACTATAGTGTACAATTCTTCTTCGATCGCTTTCCTCGCAGCTACAAGATGATAGCATTCGGCAACAGTGCCGCTGACCACGCGAAAATGGAAATCATCGCAAGAGCAGTAGGGTCTCCTGGATTTGGTTGGAATGCAGTCGACCAGATAATCGCAATCCCGCCCTGCAACTGTCCAGATTGTCATACCGCTTGGGAGGAATCGATTTAGCCTGACACCTTCGCTCTCTACGACCTTCTGTGCCTTGTTCTTCCTGGTCAATTCTCTCTTTCCCTGGGAGCTGGTCTTTTCTGCGAGAGACAATAGTACTGAACTGGCCGCCCGTTGAATTTCAGCTTTGCGAAGTAATTCTTTTGAGTTCTGTGTTCATTTTACAGGTGCAGGCACACGTTCCGAATAAATTAGCCGTGGTACTGAATTAGTTGAAGATCAGAACGCTATACGAAAAACGCGCAATCCTTCTTGAATCTGATTCCAAGCAGAACAAGAACCGTTATCTTGTGATTACCGATATTCATATTGGATTTGAAGAAAAGTTCAGGGGATCTGGCGTCAGAATTCTACCGAGCATAGAGAGAATGGTCTTGGAACTGGAATCTCTGATAGACGAACATCGAGTAACAGACCTCATAGTGAATGGCGATGTAAAATCTGGAATCGATCGTATTCTGGAATCAGAGTGGGAAAATGTTCCGCGGTTTTTTTCAAGGTTGTCAAAGAAGTGCAGGGTTTCGGTAGTTCCTGGAAACCATGATGGAGGTCTGTCAAATCTCTTGCCGGACGGGGTCTCCCTGGAAGACATCAACGGAAAACTGATTGAAGATACGCTGATACTGCATGGTCACACCAACCCCTTGATAAAATTCAAGGATTGCAAACGGTTGATTATCGGTCATGTTCACCCGATCTTTCAGAGGAAAAGCAGCCCGCTTTCCGGGCAACCAGTCTGGGCATTTCTGAAAATCTCAAAGAAGCTAGTTTTCAGAGAAATTTTGGACGAAGATTTTGATAAGGATGCGTTGTTCGAGGTCGTGGTGATGCCTTCGTTCAACACCGAACTTTTCTCGGAAGGTTACACTGTAGAAGGCGAACGAAAGGAAAGAAAGGATTCTTCGCTCGTAAATCGTCTGAAGCAGTCGGAGGATGCTGTCATAATAACTCTCAAGGGAGAGGTGATCGGCGACAAGGCAATCCTCCCGAGCGTACTCTAATCTCGGTTGTTCGTGAAATTCTTATACGGACGAAACCCGGGGTCATCTTATTCCCAATGGAATATTATCCAAGAAAAAGATGAATGATTTTTGCAACTTCCACCAATTCAGGAAATAAAGAAGAGGCGAGTAGCGCTGGGCATCAGCCAGAAAAAACTAGCCTTTAGTGTCGGAACGAGTCAATCGCTCATCGCAAAGATCGAGAGCAACAGGGTCAACCCTTCATACGAAGTAGTCAAGAGGATATTCGAATATCTTGACAGGATGGAGCAACCGAAGATTGGTCTCGCAAAAGACGTTGAAAAAAGAGATCTTGTCTGGATCAGAAAGAGCGAGAGAGTCAGGGAAGCCGCTGACAAGATGCGTCTTTATGGATTTTCCCAACTCCCCGTGAGGGATGATAAAGAGGAAATCTGCGTCGGCAGTCTTTCAGAGAGACAGATCGTTCAGGGAATGTTGCGGGAACCCGATCCAAAATCATTTTCAGAGAAACTGGTTTCAGAAGTAATGCAAGAGCAGTTCCCCGTGGTGGATGAGAGTATTCCCATCAATGCGGTTGCGCTTTTGCTCCAGCACTCACAAGCTGTCTTGACAGCCAGACGTGGAAAGATTGTCGGAATAATTACTCCTAGCGATCTTTTGTCCGTGAATTCAGGAACAGGAATCAGAAAAAAAGTTCAAGCTCAAGAGAGAGCAACTGATGCTACGACTCTTGAGCATCCTTGAAAAAAATCGAGTGTACCTCGGAATTTCACCGAGGTTACTTTGAGTTCGGATTAGCCAGTTGCTAATCCATTCCGCCCATATCGCCCATACCACCCATGCCTCCCATTCCGCCCATTCCTCCGCCTCCTCCTGGCGGCATTGGTGGTGCCCTCATTTTACTTGAAGCGATAACGTCGTCGATGCGGAGAATCATGCACGCTGCTTCGGTAGCGGATTTGATGATCTGACTCTTGACCGCTTGAGGCTCAAAGACCTCAACGGCTTCCAGATCGCCAACCTTACCCGCGAGTACGTTGACTCCGACCCACTTCTTTCCCTGTCCGTGCTTTGATCTCAATTCGACCTGAGTGTCTATTGGATCCATTCCGGCGTTCTCTGCCAGTGTGAGTGGAATAACTTCAAGTGCATCTGCGTACTTTTGTACCGCGAGTTGCTCTCTGCCAGTCAACGAATTTGCCCATTCTCTCAGCTGCGAAGAAAGTTCCTCTTCAGGTGCTCCTCCGCCTACCACGATCGCTGGGTGCTCAATTACGTCTTTGACAACCATTAGGGCATCGTGCATACTTCTCTCGGCCTCGTCTGTGACCCTTTGAGTTGCGCCCCTGACCAGAATTGTCGTCGACTTTGGATTCTTGCAACCTTCGACGAAGACCCATTTGTCCTCTTCCACTTTGCGTTCTTCGACGATCTGTGCCTTACCCAAGTCTTTCTCAGACAAGTCTTCCAAGTTTGTGATTATCCGTCCACCAGTTGCCTTTGCAAGCTTGGTCATGTCTGATTCCTTGACACGCCTTACAGCCAAGACATTTGACTTTGCCAAGTAGTGCTGAGCAATGTCATCAATGCCCTTCTGGCACACTACGACGTTTGCTCCAGAGTCTACTATTGTCGTTACCATCGCTTTGAGCATCGAGTTCTCTTCATCCAGAAACTGCTTGATCTGAGAGGGGTCGCTTATGTTGATCTTTGCATCAAACTCTGTCTTTTCAATCTCGAGTGCAGAGTTGATCAGAGCTATCTTTGCTCCCTCGATGCGCTTTGGCATACCTGCATGGACAACCTCTTTGTCCAAAACGATACCTTTGATGAGCTCGGTTTGTCTCAAACCACTTCCGGTCTTTTTCTCTACCTTAACATCGTCAATGTCGACTCTGTACTCGTCGCCGACTTTTTCGGCAACTGCGAGAAGAGCGTCAGCACAGAGTGCCGCAAGCTGATCCGATTCTTTGCTGATCAACTTTGACGCCATTGATGTCTTTGC
>DATLTL010000078.1:0-5019 GCA_035533635.1 Nitrososphaerales archaeon | reverse complement strand
GCTCCTCTGGTTGCCAGAGAAGCAAGGTCGAAGGGTGCTGTCACGGTGGCAGTTTTGGTAATGCCGTACATCTTTGAAAAGGCGAAGCACTTCTATGCGGGTTGTGCGCTGAAGCAGATCAAAGACTTGGCATCTGGCATTATCGTAATCGACAACGATGAACTATTGGGACAGGATATGCCAGTCATCGACGCATATGCGTTGGTCAACCAGAAAATCGCACTCGCGCTGAATAAACTCCTTGGATCGACACAAGAACACGAGTTTAGCCTCGGACTCAACAATGTTGTGAATTTTGTAAAGACAAACTCCTACAGCGTAATGTGCCTGGGAGACAGCCAATTGTCAGAGTACAAGGAAGCTGTGATGGAAGCTGCGGGTCATTTTAGCAAGACTGTCGATGCAAGCCAAGCTTCAAAATCGCTCGTCCACCTGTGCACCGAGAAATCCATCACAATGAAGGAGCTCGCAACATCGATTGGCGGCTTGTCCGGCGTGTTAGGATCAGGTACAATGCAAATTGAGTACGGTCTCTCAGCAAATTCTACAACAACGACTACTGCAATCATAATGGCTACAGGATTCAGGACGACAAAGTTCGACCAGTACGATCCGGTTGATGGGGCGCTCAAAGTCTTCTCAGGAAACCTGGAGCCAGGCTTCGATAGCTACGTCCAGTGTGAAGAACTGCTTTCTGACTTGGAAGCAGAATAATCATTCGAAAACCGAAAACAAAATAAGAGTAGCAATCAAAGGCAGACGCTGAGGAAGTCAAGGGTTTCGAAGTCGCAAAACTTCGGACGGTGTCGAAAATGCCAAAAACCATTTCTGATCCAAAAGCCATGGAAAAGTTTACTTCATGGATGCGAGAAAACTGCGTAGAACCAGATAGCTTGGGGAAGGTGGACATTGACGCGGAATTTGGAAAAGATATGTCTTTCAACGAAGCAGTTGGGCTAGCGATACAAAAATTCCCCACTCTATGGAAATCCGAATCAATTTACAGTCGCGAAAGTAAGCCGAAACAGATAGTATTTGTGAAGGATCTAGTCCAAAAGATCTCAGATGGCAAGGTTCAGGTGACTTACCGAACTTCTCCGAAGGTCGGAACGTACTATGTCCTTGCAAACAGATTCAAGCAGAAATCAGACTCATCCAGACTCCTTATAGAATTCTATAGGACTGACAGAGTGAACGCCTATAACTTGACTGACGAGGAGGCGCAGCTCGCTGGAGTAGACACCGCTGATAACATTCGTGGTTTGTTCGAAAAATGGTACGGAAAACCAATCCCGATGCTTTATCGGAACTGGTTCAAAGTTTGCTCTAACTGACTATTTCTTAGCTCCAGCTTTCTTTTTCGCTGCTGGTTTCTTAGCTGTCTTTGCTGGAGCCTTCTTCTTTGCTGAGGCCTTGGTTTTTGCAGGTGCGGCAGGCTCTTCCTTCTTCTCTTCAGTAGCCGCCGGAAGAGCTTCTTGCTTCTCCTCTGGAAGGGCTTTTTCCTTCATCTCTGGAAGCGCGGGTTGACCCTCTTTCGACTTTAGGAGATCCGTTTCTTTTTCAACCTTCGGGAGTGAAATAGTGATGAGTCCATCTTCGTCCTTCACCATCTTTACAGTAATTTTACGAGGAGGTTTGGTGATTCCGCGGTTCCAGAGTCTTTCATTTAGTTCTGTTGTAATCTTGATCTCGGAAGATTTCATGTGGTGCTCTGCAAATTCTCTCAAAACTTTCACAGCTCGTTTTGTTCTTTTATGACGAGCTGTGATCCACGCCTGCGTAAGTGGAACTGTGTAGACTCTTTCTAATTTCTCTTCTTGCTTGGACAATCAGTATCACCGATTACTTTACTTTTAGTTTCTGGCGTCTCCACTGTCTTTGCTGTGGATGAGTCCTGACCTTTTGCTTTGTTTTTGCTATAACCCATGTTGGAACAGGCCACGCCTGCCTTCGGGCCTTCAACATTCTTTTCTTGATTCCGGAAGTCTTTTTGCTCATACGCGTTTCACTTATTTCCAATTAATCTTGAATTCTCTTTTCGGTTGCTGTAGCTGACCCAGCATCTGCTTCAACTCTTCGTCCGTAATCTGGTGTTTCAACCTACCAGTGGACACGAGCTGAAAAATCTGGCTTTCTATCGACTCTGCAAGATCAGGTTTTACCATTCGTATATTAGTCAACCTCTCTCGCGCCTCACTGGTAAAAACCACGCGAAGCATTTGCTCTCGAGCCGCCCTCGCCTTTCGGTCCTGATCCATTCCTGATCGATCTTGGGGGGAGCCGCTATGTCTTTCATCTTCGCTCAACGTGGTCACTTTTCGAGAGTTGCATCATGAGATTTTATTCTAGAGATAGCGAGCCAGCTCGGGTCTTGTCTTCGCGAGTTCCTTCAGAATCTCGGTGCTTTGCTTGTCCACTAGACCGACGCCCTTCCCAGTAAGTATCCTGCCTCGTTTTCCTTGCTTAGCAACAAATCCTGCAGCTTCAAGCTGTTGGATAGCTTTTCGGATTGCGGAGCCGCCTGCGTCTCTATGATGACCAACATAATAACCGATTTCTTTTCGACCACCGTAATCACTCTCTAGCTGGGACAGACCAATGGGGCCGTGAAGGTATATCTTCCTGAGTAGGGATGCACAGCGAGTATACCACCAATCTTTCTCGTTCGGTTGTCTCTGAGCGTGCGCCCCGGTCTTGGTGTAGGCAGTCCATTGGGGTTGCTCAACTTGGGAAACTCGTCTAAGGTGATCTGCAAGCTTTGAGATCAGTAATTCTTGTGGCACTTCATAGGCAGTAGTCAAACTCGTCCAAACTCCTTCTGTGTTACGACCTTGGTAGAATAGACCTTATTTTGAAGCTCTATATAAAATAACAACCTGTCTGCGAATCAAATTATCCTTCTGTAGGTCGCCTGACATCTTAAGCAAGTAACGTTCAAACCTTTCCTTTTCTTGCTAAGCCGGATTCTCGCAGTGTCCGGCGGTACAATGAACTCCTTGCATTTGTGGCAGAAGAATAGTCTCTTTTCTCCCAGTCGCACGTTGAATCTAGTCGAAAGCTTCCACGCGACGTTTGCGTGTTCCCCGGCAATCTCGGGGCTCTTCTTGTTCTCAGTAAGTGCATAACTCATGAGTTCTTCGATCTGCTCCCTCGCAACCTTTCTTCTTTGCTGCTTCCGAGAGTCGATCGCTCGTTGCCTTCCACGACTGTAGGGCAAGGCTTCAATCTGCCTTTGCTTTTTCTCTTCCGATTTCGTTCCAGTTCAGGATCATCGAACCCGGATGCGATGCGCTGTATTCATCTAGCCGCCCTATTGAAGTATTCTTGGGCGAATTTGTCACGTCGGAAGGGTTTTCCGAGGATCTTTTCGCAATCCGGTTTAGTGTCGAAGCATACGCCTCCAAATTTTCTAACGTTTCGGTTTCCGTGGGTTCGACCATCAATGCCTCTGGCACAATAAGCGGGAAGTAGGTTGTCGGAGAGTGCATTCCCGAGTCAAGTATAGCCTTTGCAACGTCACCTGCGCTGACGCCGGTTTTTTTCTTTAGCGGTGAAGCGCTCACTACGAACTCGTGCATTCTTGGGTATCCAGCCGAATAGGGCGTTGAGTAAGATTCCTTGTCAAGGAGCTTCAGAAGATAATTTGAGGAGAGGACCGCTTGCTCTGAGACTGTCTTGAGGCCATCTCTTCCCAAACTTAAGATATAGCAGTAAGCACGCAAAAGAACGGCTGTGTTGCCGTAGAATGATTTGATGTATCCGATGCTCCTTGGGACATCATAATCAAGCTTGAAGCTGCCTTCAAAGTTGTTAACTAGCGGAATAGGCAAGTAATCTTTGAGATGAGCTTTGACTCCCACCGGGCCTGCTCCAGGACCGCCGCCGCCGTGGGGAGTCGCAAAAGTCTTGTGGACATTGATGTGGACAATGTCAAAACCCATGTCGCCGGGTCGGACATGCCCCAAAAGCGCATTCATGTTTGCGCCATCGTAGTACATCAGTCCACCAACCTCATGTACCATCTTCGTAACTTCGACGATCTCGCGTTCAAAAAGTCCAAGAGTGCTTGGGACAGTAAGCATCATTCCCGCAGTTTTCTTCGTTATTACTTTCTTTGCAGCCTCTGCTGTCACGTTCCCCTCGTCAGATGAAGGAATTTTTACGACCTTGAATCCGGCCATCGCTGCGCTCGACGGATTAGTCCCGTGGGCCGAATCTGGCACGAGCATTTCATCCTTTTCTCCGGTTCCTCGATCCCGCAAATAGCTCTTCGTGATGAGAGCCCCGACGTATTCGCCCTGTGCGCCAGCAGCTGGAGCTAGAGAGAATCTGTCCATACCTGCGATCTCGCAAAGCATTTTTTCCAAATCATACAGTATCTCGAGAGTTCCCTGAATAGTTGATTCATCCTGGTATGGGTGAATGTTGGTTATCTTTGGATTTCTTGCGATGCGTTGGGAGACTTTGGGATTGTATTTCATGGTGCAGCTCCCCAGAGGATACATGCCGAGGTCTATTGCAAAGTTCATTTGCGACAGGCGGACGAAATGCCGCACAATTTCTGGTTCAGAGAGTTCCGGAAGCGATGGAAGGGTGGTCCGAACCATGGAGGCGGGAATGAGCTTTGTGGGATCTCCAGCTTTCGATCGCACTTTTTCGTCTAGTTTCGGGAGTGAGTATCCTTTCCTTCCTTTCTTTGAGAGCTCCTTGAGGAGCGGTTCGTCCCAAATTGCTTGACGGAAGACCATCTACTTTGCACCCTCGATCTTATTCAGGGCTGTCATGAGCGATTCAATATCAGACGAAGAATGAAGTTCGTTGAATGAAAATAGCGAAACCTGCTGAAGATCCTCGTAGAACCTTCCTAAAGGCAGACCACCAAGTATGTTGAAATCCACAAGTCTCTTTGAAATGTCCTTCGAAGATCTTTTTGTCTTTACGGATACTTCGCCAAAAAATGATCCGCTGAAAAAAGGCGATTCAAATTTCTCTTCTTTAAACCTCTTCAATGCGTAGTTT
>DATLTL010000077.1:0-3924 GCA_035533635.1 Nitrososphaerales archaeon | reverse complement strand
CAGCAAGTTACCAATGATCACGGGCTCATAGAAGTTCATCTGATCCATCGAAGCAGTGACGCAGTTTTTCCTTGAGTGAATGGCGGCAACCGAACCCGCAATCTCGTCAACTAGTTTCATTATGGTTCCGCCGAACACGTTTCCTTGAAAGTTCGCGTCCTGCGGCATCATGAGGTGGCTAGTAACTAGAGCTGAATCGCTGACCTTTCTTTTTTCGCGCTGCGACAATTACTTTCTCACATTCAAGCTTTGGGAGACGCCTAAAATCAGTTTTGATTTCCACATGCTTGCCTTGAAAGCTGCCAGGCACAAACCAAGAATGTTTTTCTAATGCTTCATGATAGGGTGTGTTGTCATGATTACTGATGCAATCGTAGTTTTGCTATTTGCGATCGTTGGTATCGCAGTGATAGCATGGATTGCGTTCTTGATTCCTGAGCTCCGGCTGTTCCTCAAGGAACACACCTCTGTCTCTGGGGTGCTCCAGACCATCTTCAACGCGGCACCAGTACAGCAGGACGCGAGCAAGGCTAGCGAGCCAGTAAAGATAGTGGTGAAGGACGTAATTCCGATACTGTTCTGGCTCTTGATTCTGTTGCCGATGTTTGTATTCCCAGTGATACTGATAATCTTCCCTTTACTTCACATTCCATGGTCATATCTACTGCCGCCGACGGGTTAGACCGCCAAGCAAATATCTTGGTTCGTTTCAGTGATACATATGTCTGAATTAAAACAATCAAAGGAAGATTATTCGTCACTCTTGGCGAGACTTCGCTCTTCCAGGCCGGAATCTAGCACACAAACCGAAGACAGATTGAAGCTTCCAGATCCAAGGACTATGGTATCGGGAAAGAGAACATACTGGATCAACTTCATCGAGTTTCCCACAATATTGAGGAGAGACCCAGCAGAATTTCTAAACTACTTTAGAAGTCAACTTGCAATCAACGCATCAATCGAAAACGGAAGAGCTATCTTCATGGGAAGGCCGGACAAACAATCGTTTTCCGCGCTGCTACAAAGATACCTGAAGGAAAGGGTGATCTGCCCGGTTTGCAACAGTCCGGACACTCACTTGGAGAAATCAAAGCAATTGACGACCATTGTCTGCGAAGCCTGCGGCGCCAAGTCTGCTGCAAAGTAGTTTTTGGATTTTAGCTCTGAGATTGATTCAGACATACAGATGCTTGTTTGTTCGTATCTCTTCGAGGAAATCCACAACCATTCTCTCAAGGTTGAATCGTAGTTCGAAATTGAGATCCTCCTTCAGCCTGCTCGAGTCGCCCTCGGGAGGATTTCTCTTTTCGGCTACCTGAGCAAACTCCTGGTCCACTGCAAACTGCAAAGCGGCATTCGGTAGGTGTTTTTTCACTTCGTTTACCACTTCTTGAGCGCTAGGACGTATTGAAGGCACGTTGTAGACCTCATGATTCAATGAATTTGCTTTGTATATCTGCACGAGCGCTCTCGCCGCGTCCTTCACGTACGCGACGGAAGTCCTGAATTCTGGTTCAAGCGGAATCTGAAAAGGCTCACCAAGGGCTGACTTTTGGATTATGAAACTTGAAAACCCGAACGTGCTCCATTCCCTTCCTGGACCAACAAGCACAGGAAATCTCAATGACCTAAATTTTATACCATACTTGCTTTCGTAGAAACGGCCCCACTGCTCGCTAAATGCCTTGGAGATTCCATAGCTCGTCGTAGGCCACTTCGAATATTCCTCACTTGCCTTTATCGGACTGGAGGACTCGGTTGAATACACTGCCACAGAGCTGCTGTAGATTACCTTCCTTACGCCGAACAACCTGGCCGCCTCAAGGACGTTCACCGTGCCTTCGAAGTTTACCTTGTAAGAAGCTACGGGCCGGATGTCGGATGCAGCTGAAATAGTCGAAGCCAAGTGGAATATGCAATCAATTCCGTTGCCCTTCACGGCATCGAGAACATCGGATAGTACTGTAAGATCGCCTCTTACAATTTTGATTCTAGACTTGTCCTTTGCAATAATGTCTTGGACGTGCTTCGAATCTCTTGTTATGTCGAACAGTGTTATTTCACGTTCTCCATTCGATTCAATCGAGAGGCTTCTCGCCAATTGCGAACCAAGAAAGCCCAGCCCACCCGTAATGAGGATGTTAGCCAAGAATAATCGCCGACCTTCAAGCGTTGAAGCGTATGTATTTAGCAATGACCAAGATGTCGTGTTATGTCCGATTATTCGTTCTTCTTTCCTCCCAGCTCTTTGCAATTACGACCTCTGGAGGCCTATCATTCGCCTTTGGACTCTAGCGTAAAATATGGCGCTTTCTCTGCAGGCGGATCATCAAAGGATGATTTATGAGAACTTTTTGGATCGCTTTTGAAATCTTGAGTTTCTACAATTGAAGCAAGCACTTCAATGAAGTCATCGGAGTCGTTGAATGATTCCGTTCGTTCTACTTGAATCCCTAGCTCCTTTGCTAACTGTTTTGCCTCGACGTCAATGTCAAACAAAATCTCAAGGTGGTCAGAGACAAATCCTACTGGCATGACGAGAATGTTATTCCAGCCAGCTTCCTTCAGTTGTCTGATCTTGTCCAGGATGTCAGGACCCAGCCAGGGTTCGGATGTGTGACCAGCGCTCTGAAACGCAAACCCGTATTGCTCTTTGTCAAGCGCTAGTTTTGCAGCTAGCCTATCTGCAGTTTCTAGGAGCTGGATCTTGTAAGGATCTTTCCAAGTCAGAATCCTTTCTGGCAGAGAATGTGCGGTGAAGAGGAAGAATACTTCCCTTTTTTGCTTTCCCCGAAATCTCTTTTCGAGTGCCTGAGTAATCCTTTGGGTCCACTTCTCCAAGAATTCTGTGTTTAGATACCATTCGTTCACGTTTGTTATCTTCACGTTTCCGCCGTGTTCCTCGTTTGCCTTGTTCACAGACTCCTGGTAGCCACCTATACTCATTCTGGAATAATGTGGGGCTAATGCGATCGCCAATAGATCAGTGACGCCGTCCTTGGAGATTTGATCAAACACTTCTCCGATGTATGGGTGCCAATGCTTCATACCCACGTAGACCTTTATGTTTCCTCCGAGTTTCGTTTGCAGCTTCTCTGCCGTCGAAACAGTGATTTTGAAAAGGGGAGATTTTCCACCGATCAGTTTGTACCTAGCACTCAAGTTCTCCACTTCTTCGGGCGTGGGCTTTCTTCCACGTCGCACATGCGTATAGTACGGTTCGATCTCTTCTGGTCCTTCCGGGCTTCCATAAGCCATCAAGATTATAGCTTTTTTCTTTTCCATCTCTTTTCACGAATTCTTGTGAACATAGTCCACCACAAACTTGGCATTCAGTACCGGAGTCTCACGGAGTATCCCGTGCCCCAGGTTGAAAACGTGGCCTGGCTTTCCGCCGTTGTCGTCCAAAACTGCCTGGATCCTCTCTTTGATAAAACCGCTCCTGTAGTTCGAAAGAAGTACTGCGGGATCCAAATTGCCCTGAATCCCAATTGAACTTCCGAGAGTTTGCCTCGCGGTGTGAATTCGAGTCCGCCAGTCAATACTGAACACGTCACCACCAGCCTTCTTCATGGGTTTTAGCAAGTGGAGCGTATTCGTTCCGAAATGGATCGCCGGCGTGTCGGAGTGCTCACTCTTCACTCTCTTGAAGATCTTTGTCACAAAGGGGGCGACGAACTCTTCGTAGTCTAATGCCGTAAGGGCGCCGACCCACGAATCGAATAACTGGACTGCATCCACGCCAGCATAAATTTGAGCGCAGAGATAATCGGCGATCATATCGGTCAATTTCGACATCAAGATCTTCCACGCCTCATGCTCGTCAAACATGAATTTCTTCGTTTTCGTGAATTCCCTCGATGCTTGGCCTTCAATCAAGTAACTTGCGATTGTGAACGGCGCTCCTGAAAATCCAATGAGAGC
>DATLTL010000076.1:0-4709 GCA_035533635.1 Nitrososphaerales archaeon | reverse complement strand
GGTCTTACTGAAATATCTCGATCCACTAATCCTTCTTGGAATAAACCATTCATCATTCTGGCAGTGTGTTCCCTAGTTCGGCCTATTCGTTGCTGAATGTCTTTTGCCGTTATCTTGCCGCGGCCCTCGAAAACTAACCTTAATGCTTCGCGTTCAGTGCTTCCAGACCGCCTGTCGATCTCAACTCTTTGTTCGCTAGAGCCAGTTCTTATTGGCGCTTCCTCCAACCTGCTAAGATTTTGGGGTGCAACACGAATTTCATTTTCCCGTCTCGGCTCAAAACTTTCGAAGCTTCTGGTTACTCCCTCACTAGTGCTGACTACTGTCCCGGATGATCTTTGCACACGAAGCTCCAAGATCTCTAGTTTTACCTTCTGATCCACCAAATTTTCCGCCAATTTCTTCATCCGCTGGCTAAATTCGGAGACGATAGCAGAAACTTCCAATGCACTATCATCATTTGAGTGATATTGGGTTGTGACCTGCTTTCTGAGCAGTAGGGTAGACACCATCACGATCGCGATTGAGGCGATTGAGAGGGACAGCGCGATGAGCGTGGTGATATCCAAATGACGTGATACCAGGTGTGAGGGTAGATTACATCACAAAATAACCTTTCGCTTTCTCGCGAAATCATTCACAAATTCCCGCATGGCCCCAATTACTCTCAGTAAATCGTCTCTTTTCGCCTCGGCATTCTTCAATTGGGCGAGCATTCTCACGTTCCTTGAAAACTGCGTCAGGCTTTCCTGTGGAACCAAATCCAGATACGCGAGTAAAAACAAAGTGTAGATTGATGATTCAACGTTGTATTGACCTTGGTTCAACGTACGTGCAAATGATCCCTTTGACACCCTACCTTTTTCTCGCAGACCTCTCTTGAAATCAAGATTCCCCTCACGATCTGAGGCTAGTATTGTATCCAACTGAACTTCAGTGAGAGTACTTTTTTGCAACAAGAATGTTGCGACAATGTCCTTTCGTATTTCTTCCAGCATAGAAAACCAGAGCACATCTTCTAGGCTGTTATACAAAAATGTATAACATTGAGGGGCGGCCAAAAAGTGTAAATTTTATAATAATTGTGCGATTATTGTTGCATTAGTAGCAACTTTGCGGTGAATTTGTTCGAGAATTTAGAATAGTCGGTTAGCAACGAATTTATGGGCTTGCAAACTAGATGGAATCGAGTAGAATTGGGTCGTCGCAAGAGAAGAGTAGTTCACGTTGTAAAGAAGACACTTCCGAAAGTTTTCACCTGTCCAAACTGCGGAATGGTCTCAGTGAGATTGCAACCAAAAGATACAACCACGATAATTTCATGCGGAAGTTGCGGTACTAGTCAGGAAATTCCAAACGCCGGCAAAGAACCAATTGACATTTACAACGAGTTTATTGATCGGTTCAACGCGGGGCAAACTGGTGTGGCCGCTTCTGAGACAAGTAGAATCGAAGCTTAAAGATCTCATCAAATCACAAGGTACAATTTGTGTCGGTCTGCTAGACTCTGAGAATATCTCTCCCAACGACGCCGCTAAGATTGCGGCGCGCGTTGAGAAGTGCGGTGCAAAGGCTATTCTCGTGGGCGGCTCTACCGCAATTGACCAGATTGAACTCGAAGAGGTAGTGAAGACTATCAAGAAGGCTGTGACATCACCTGTGATATTATTTCCAGGGAATGTCACGGGAGTATCACCTAGTGCCGACGCCATATTCTTTTCCTGTCTCATGAACTCCGACAACCCTTACTTTATCACTGAGGCACAGGCTTTGGGCGCCCTGTCTGTCAGGAAATACGACCTAGAGGCGTTACCAATGGCCTATCTCATCGTGGGAGATGGAGGAGCAGCCGGTTTCGTGGGAAGAGCAAAGGGAATCCCTCATCAGAAACCTGGTCTGGCAGCGATGTACGCGCTAGCCGCGCAATATTTTGGTATGAGATTCCTATACTTAGAGGCAGGATCTGGTGCTGATGGGAGAGTATCCGAAGCAATGATTGCTGCTGTCCGCAAGGTGTATGGAGGAACGCTGATTGTGGGAGGTGGAATCAACTCGCCAGAAGCCGCGAAGGCAGCTTCAAAGGCTGGTGCGGATGTGATTGTGGTAGGAACAATGCTTGAGAATGATGATTTTGAACCAATATTGACAAAGATATGCAAGGCAATATCACACAAGTGATGTGATATATCACAATGGAAGCTGCCAGAATACCCCTGCATTACGTTGAATATCACAAGAATCTGGAGGATGAAATAGCTAGGCAGTACAATATTGGTCAGCTCGCCAAAACCCAGGGTTCCGACCCCTCTTTAGATGTTGAATCGCTTCTTGCGCTTGATTTGGCGGACAGAGTTGCGAAATTACTCGAGGTACCTGTTGCCGATCGGCTTCGAGATCTATTGAAAACTAATCGTACGGAAGTAACTGCTCTAATTCTTGCTAAAGAAGTCGCTTCTGGAAAGTATCCGCTGCCGGAGGGCCAGAGTCCTGCAGAAGCTGCTGTGAGATTGGGTCTTGCAATCGTCACAGATGGTGTTACTGTCGCACCAATCCAGGGAGTTTCTGCGGTCAGAGTGAAGCAAAACCATGCCGGCTCGGATTACCTTAGCGTCGAGTTTGCCGGACCAATTAGGTCGGCTGGGGGAACAGAGTCTGCCCTAACACTTGTCATTGCCGATCAGGTCAGAAAAACTCTTGGACTGGATAAATATAATTCTAGCGCCTTTGACGACGAAGTTGGCCGCTTTGTCGAAGAATTGAGGATATACGAGCGTGATGTAGGCAATTTTCAGTACAAGGTTACGGACCAGGACATCCAAAAAGCGATGGAGATGCTTCCTGTGGAAATTGACGGGGTGTGGACTGATGATTATGAGGTTGTAATTCACCGCGGGATGAAGCGGATCAAGGAGAATAGAGTCAGGGGCGGAGCCCTTAGAGTTCTAAATGACGGAGTAGTCGGCAAGTCAAAGAAATTACTCCAACTACTATCCCAGCTAGGGATTGACGACTGGGGCTGGCTTTCAGAACTCAGTGGAGGAAAGCAGCAGGGGACAGATGAAACAAAGCAGAGCTCGTCTCACTTTGAAGAGGTAATTTCTGGCCGTCCGGTCCTCTCAATGCCAAACAAGCCCGGGGGTTTTCGCTTGAGATACGGTAGGGCGCCAAATACCGGGATACACGCAATTGGGATACACCCTGCGGTTTCAACTCTCCTCAACTATCCAATAGTAATGGGAACGCAGATCAAGGTCGACATGCCTGGAAAGGGGGCGAGTATAGCGTTTGTAGATACACTGGAGACGCCCATCGTGAGATTGAAAGACGGTAGTGTCGTTCGCGTAAAGGATGCGGAGCACGGGGCGCTGCTTTCACACGAGCTTGAGAAAATACTCTACCTTGGGGATATTCTAATTGCATTTGGGGATTTTCTTGAAAATAACCACAAACTTGTTCCTTCCGCCTATGTGGAGGAATGGTGGGCGCAGGAGTTCAAAGAGAAGTTCCACAGAAGATACTCTTCATTCGAGTCCGGCTCAAAGGTGCTTTCTATTGAAGAATCTCGATTAAAACAGCTTATTGACGCTCCTTTACACGTTTTTCCGAGCTTCTCTGAAGCTTTGAAGCTTTCTAATATTGTACAGATTGCCCTGCATCCGAGGTACCTGAGATACTGGGATCAACTTACTCCACAGGAAATAATTGACCTGCGCAACGGACTTGACCTAAATGATAACGAGTCCATACTTTCACTGCGCGCTAATGTTTCACTGAAGCATCTTTTGGAAAAGTTGGGAATCGAACATTCTCTTATTACTGAAACAGATCTGATAATAACTGACGACGAGGCGAAGATACTAAAAGAATGCCTTGATCTCTCACAAATAAGACACAAAGAGACACCGGGTGAAGGCTGGAGCAATACCATTGAACTTGTCAGCAAACTAGCCGGGGTTGAAATTAAGAACAAGTCATCAACATTTGTCGGAGTGCGCGTTGGACGTCCAGAGAAAGGAATGCCGCGAAAGATGCGGCCGCCTGTTCAGGGTTTGTTCCCCGTAGGGAGAAACACTGGAATGTCCAGAGACATTCTAGTCGCTGCTGACAAGACCGGACTAGCAATTGAAATCGTAAATTCAGAATGCCCAAAATGCGGTACGAGGACGATAACCGCAAAATGTCCTCTCTGCGATTCCAATACCATTCTGTTCAAGGTATGTGCGCAGTGTGGAACCAGGGCTGATTCAGGCACTAGATGTGCCAAGTGCGGCGGGCAGCTGCGGTTTTCCTCACCCTTTCAGTATCCTATCAAGCAGGAGGTGAAAAAAGCGTCTTTGAGAGTGGATTACAGTCCGCAAAAACCGCTGAAGGGTGTCTTGGGCCTTACTAATGAATTGAAGATTCCTGAGAGGCTTGAAAAGGTGCTATTGAGACAGAAACACGGTCTTTGGGTCTATCGAGACGGTACCATTCGGTTTGACGCGACGAATGTTCCTCTCACGCATTTCAAACCGAGGCAGGTCCAGACGAATATCGCAAAACTCCGAGAGATGGGTTACACCAGGGATATTCACGGTGATGAGCTGGAGAGAGATGATCAGACTGTAGAACTGCTGATGCAGGATGTCATCGTACCGTTTGAAGCGGGTACCTTCCTTGTTTCTGTTGCAAAATATGTGGATGATTTGCTAGTTCACCAGTACAATATG
>DATLTL010000075.1:0-4088 GCA_035533635.1 Nitrososphaerales archaeon | reverse complement strand
TTAGTAAATCACGTTTGCTTCAGATCTATTGACATGCATTCCTCACGGATTTCAACAATCCATGATAATCAACTTACTCTAGCGTGATAAGCTAATCATATCTTCAACGAGTTCTTCGGCCTTTGTAATCATCGGCCAGTGCCCTGTTTCTATTAGTCTGTGCGGTCCATAAAGTTCACCCCACTTGCCTGAAACAATCTCATCAACGGGATCACCGCTTTGCGTGCAGAAGATGTATGCGCTCTTTACAGAATCGAACTTTTCCGATAAGGTGATCGGATCTTTTGCAAGTTTCAGAAGCCAAGGGGTCGCCTTGGAAAGCATCCATTTACGATCGTAACCTTTCACATCCTTTCCGATGTTCTCGATGATCTGATCCGAAAGAGGAACTCCTAAGGCCCCTTCAGGAACCGGGCCAAATTCGCGAGTCGGGTCGAAGCCTGCCTGCGGGTCCCGCGTCTTGTATGGTCTGAGTGCATCTAGATATAGAAGCAGCCTAATTTTCTCTGGCATTCGATCCGCTACAGCTCCTGCAACTTTACCCGCAAAGCTATGTCCCACTAGTATGAAATCGTCAATGTCATTGTATCTGATTACATTCAAAACATCCTGAATTGCTGTTTCAATACCAACATCTTTTGAAGCCAAGTGGTCACGATCTCCCATTCCAGTCAAAGTAATTGGATATACATCGTGACCTCTTTCTTCAAGGATTGGAGTGACTTTCTTCCAAACCCACGCTCCTAGCCAAGCTCCCGGAATCAATACGAAACTCGTCATATGCGAGTTCCGAGTGTGTCACATTTTAAGTCTAATTCCCATGAAAAAGTAGACAGAGAATCATGTAGTGCACAAATATCCGGATACCGAACGAATTTTAACCTATTTTTCGTGATCTGAAAATGATGCGTCGTTACTTTAGCGCGATCTGCTGTCTATGCTCTTGGCGCAATCTAAATGTTCGTACAGCAGTTTCAGTGGCTCACCAAATCAAGTTCTATTGCATCAGATTTCTTCACACATCCTTTAGAGATAGTTTTAACATTCGAGGTGAAAATAATTCTCTAACACTCTCATCACTTTGGATGTCAATTCATAAATGAAAGTCAACAACTTGCTACTTTATGGATACCATTGTCGAACTTCAAGATACCCCTGTGATGAGAATAAGAGCCGACATGAAGGGGAAAGGGCCTACGGCAGCGTTTGAGCAATTAGAGTCTAGGCTGCCTACACTGAAAGGGCGTAGATTCTACGGGGCTTTCCGTAAGCTTGCAGATGGAGAAGAGGAGTACTACGCTTGCGTTGAACAAATAGAGTCCGACGATCCGGTAAAGATGCGATTGGAGACTGGCACGATTCCTGGAGGAAAATATGCAAGTCGCAAGATAGTAGGTTGGGAGAAAATAGTCCAAGAAGGAATGTTACCAAGGGTTTTTGAGGGATTTGTAAAGTCGCATGAGCCAAACGTAGACCATCAGGAGATTCGCCCTTCTTTGGAATTTTACCGTAGTCATGACGAACTTTTCCTTTTCATGCCTCTAAAGGACGTCTCGCCATCTGTGGCAAGTCCATGACCATCCAGAGGATTGAATCAGGAAGTTCTCGAGAAGACATAGGCGCCCAGGCCGGGATTTGAACCCGGGTCGCGAGAGTGACACTCGAGGCGAAGTTTTCTCCGCAGTCTCACATACTAACCGATCTGTATGGTTCGCGAACCTCTATACTACCTGGGCAAAAAGTTTCGAGCAGAATCGAATTTCGCAGAAGGGATTTAACGCTTTTCGCTGTCTGGAGTGTGACCAATTGAATTGCAATCTTCACACCACGGGTTGTGGCGATTGCTTAATATTGGATTGAACGGTCGTTTGGTTTCGACAGTTTCTGTGGGCCTCTAGCTCAGCCAGGTAGAGCACTGGTGTTTGGTGCGAGTTCAAATCGCACAAACTGGTGAGACTTTTAATCCAGGGGTCTGGGGTCCAAATCCCCAGAGGCCCGCTCCATTTACGCTCGGGATTGCTTCCGCTTGCTCTGTTAGATCCCGACTTGTTAACAATTTTCGCAGCAAGTTGATCCACAAAGTCAGTGTTTACAAGTTGCTTTGGGTCAATTTGTCCAAGTGCTACAGCCCTCACAAAGTCACCCAGAGTCTCATAGCCCAGTTGCTTCAATCCAGATTTATCGCTGTTTATTTTTTGTCAATTGTAATTTCTCATTAAATTCTTTGAATAGAACTTGGTATGAATTTCTGGTACGTACCACGAGCCCATCCAGACCAAAGTCACAGTCTATTTCTTTCTCAATGAATGAGAAATTTTCTCCCAGTGGTGAAATACTGCAAGATCGCTGGTACAGGCCAACCATACTAATCATTGATCATTGGTTTCCAATTGCAACGATCAAAGCAAATCCAAAATCAGTATCTCTAAGCGATCTAGGACGCTAGTTGATAGCTCCACGAGCCAGAAACTACTCTGTAGCTGGCAGGGTGGTATTCTGGTCAAACACGGTTGTTCCATTGTCAAGGGTAAACTTCAGTTCCAGTGTTCCGCCAATCGTGCTCTCTTGAATTGCCCAAGAAACAATCCAAATAGTATTTGACCCCCGTTGAAGCATGTAGGTCTGCGTTCCATTGCCATCATACGTTGCGGAAGTAGCGGAGTTGTCTATAGAGCCCGACCACTGGTAGTTGCTTGGGTTATTCCCTGAGCAGCTAGTGCAAAATACCACAAGCGTCCCGCTGTTGACTAGTTTTGAACTGAGGGAGCTGCTTGTTGTAGCAACCGCAGATGATAAACTACCAGTAGTATTAACTGAAGTCGAACCCTTTAGGCTTGCATAGCCGACTCCTGCTATCAGTACGAGAACTATAACGAGAACTACGACAATGCCTATCATTTTGACTGGAATTATTTTCCATAAAGTCAACGTGACCAAGAACGCCGTAATTGCAGAGAAATTTATGATACGTGCTATCGGTCAGATCCAACTGTACGCGTGTCACTTATAATACTCAGAAATTCTGTCCTGCGTTGAAGCACTCTGTTCAAAGAACTTGGTGAACTCCGCCACATTAAGAACTTCAACAAGGTCATCCTACCGGTTTCCACAGCTTTCTTCATCTACACCTTTGGCTGGGGAGTCACATCTCCGGTTTTCTCGATCTATGTCAACCACGTTACTGGAAACGCATTCCTTACTGGACTCATACTTTCAGTAACCACTATGGCGGGAATCTTCCTCAACATTCCTTTCGGTCTCATCGAGGACAGGTTGAACATGAAGAGGGTCCTGCAGGTTGTTCTTTTATTTTATTCCGGGCTAGCTCTCCTCTATCCGGAGACAAATAGCTTCCTTCCGTTGCTCTTATTGAGCGTGGGACGTGGCCTCGCATCCTCCTTCCTGTGGCTCACCTCATGGGCGTACATCTTCACCTACACCGACAAAGCGGTCAAAGGAAAGGAAACGGGATTTTTCTCCGACATGAACGACCTTGCCTCAGCTCTATCGCCGATCGTGGGTGGGCTGGTCTCCATTTTATCATTTTACCTGCCATTCTATGTGCTGAGCGTGACGAGTTTGACTGCATTCGCGGTCGTCAGCATTCGCCTCAAGGAAACGCCCAAACCAGAAAGGGCTTCGCTGAAACTCCAAATTACTAAACTCTCTGGCTACATGCACAACGAAAGATTCGTAAAGACTGTGATCTTGATAATTGTGTTCTACGCCCTGATCAACATCTACTACTCCTTCTTTTCCGTATTCCTGAACGATGAAGGAATATCCATTCCGCTCATCGGGGTGATCTTGACGGTTGCGTTACTCCCCGCGGTGAGCCTTGAAGTTCCCATGGGGCACCTGATGGACACCCACGGAATCCGAAAGATACTTTCTCTAGGTGTCGTATCGACTACGATTACTGCCCTAATGATACCACTGTCGAGCAACTTTTACTACACGGTTGTTCTCGTGACTGCATTCACCGTAAGCTACACCATGATCTTCATCGCACTTTACTCCAGAATGTCTGACATCATGCGTCAGGACAAGGTTGCGATGACCGGTGCCATAGCTACGTTCAAGGACCT
>DATLTL010000074.1:0-4936 GCA_035533635.1 Nitrososphaerales archaeon | reverse complement strand
TGGTTCCCTTGGTTGTTGGTTTTAGGGAAATCTCAAGAATCGATGAAGGCGTTGATTTGTCTTGCCAATCAGTCGTCCTCCATTCTTGGATTAGTTTCTTCCCTTTCACAATCTTGAGGTTTTTGCCAGTTATGTATTTGTTCCAGGCAGTGAATCTGACCCCAACTTTTGCACTCACCTTCGCTTTCGCACCAGTCACTTCGGAGTGAATCTTCGATGAGGTTAGTGCTCTAAATACTTCGAGTGGAGTCGCGTTTGGTATAAGCACAACCTGCTTGATTGTCGATGTTTGTTTTGGCATAGCATGCACTCAGTCTGTGCGTATTAAAATCTAATTCAGAAAGGTCAGCATTCAGAGGATTTCCATACTGATATAAGTAGAAAGTTGAATCAATGATGGAAGACAAATGTCCACCGAAACTAACGATCATCTTTCAGTTAAAGCAAAGATCGAAGATTGGTTGGATGCGGAAGGAATATCCTTCGATCAAATCCAGGATCTGAACTCGTTTTTTCACATAGTAGCCAATCTCAAGAACGTTCCCATTCACATCAACGAATCTAAAGTGAGAAGGGGAGTCCTTGTCTTACAGGGGATCTTGGAGCTAAGTGAAGATCAGCTTTACAAGATTGGAAAGTTCAGTCCAGAAGACGGTGAATCTCTTTTTCAATCCTTGTTTGCTACACTTGACAAGAGCGAGTATCTTTTCCTGCTTCAAAAAGACTTTGCTGTGCAAAACTGGCTGAAGGTACAAAGAACATTGTACACAGAGGATCTGACTAGGACCAATCTCTTGACTGAGATGAAAGATCTAAACATGAAATTGGTGAATGCCAATTACATCGTAAACGAGGCACTGAAAAGATTGGCGCCTCTCTCAGACGCAGAGTCATACAAGTGATTTCTTCACTTTGATTTGTTTCTGACCCTTCTCCCAAACCACTTCACCCTTACGAGTAATTTGCAGGATTCTAGTGAGCGGGATTTCTGAAAGCTCCTCTTTTGTCATGAAATCTTTGAGCGAATCAGTTTTGATTTTGTCTTTGTCTCGATAGCTCACCGTAAAAAGTTCCGCACGGTCCTTGTGCATCGCGTAGCTCAGAGTTTCTTGGAGGCTACCCTTCTTTCCCATGATCAGTTACCGAAGAAGATGAGCTTCTTTCACAACCCTCTTGATAGCATTCTAGAGGCTTTTTCTGAAGGACCGTATTGAATTAGGTTCAGATTATCGATCAAATTAATACTCAACGCGCAAAGGCAGTGATAGAAACTTGTGCCTCGCGTCTTTGTCCTGGCCACGTATTCGTTATCATAAATTGCCTGATTGCATAGATGGCATAACTTCCCAAAACCGTTGGATTTTCGAGAATCGACCCTAATGACATTAATTGGCAAATCAGATCAACGAGACACCATTACTTGTGTTGGAGGCAGATATAAAGCAAATGTGCGAACTTCTCATGGGACCAATTTCATTTGGCAACCACGGTAATATTTTGCGAAAGTGTCTGTCCACCAATAATAGTCTGGGCTGTAATCGTGTAGCTATTACCGGAGACAATTCCATAAAGCTGCGGAACTTGCAACACATACACTTCTGTCTGGTTATCCGCAACGCCATGCGACTGGGCCAATTCAATGTTTTCAATAAAATATGTAACGGCAGTCGAGTTGGTATTGCTTCCAGTGCTTGTGTTGGTCCATGTGATGGACAGTGTTGCATTTACATCCGAAGCTGCTGCCGTTAGGTTTGCAGAATCAATTTTGAAACTTGCGCAGGTGATTCCAGGAAGCGTGCATGATATGGTAACTGGTACCGTTGGTGGTGGAGACGTGATCAGTGTGCCAGCGAGTTCGACGCCCACTATTGCTGCAACAACTATTAGCAAGAGTCCAAAAATTATCGATTTGTTCTTCATAAATCATTCAGGACAAAGACTTGAGTAAATGAAGCTGCGCGTGTAAGAGAATCGAAAAACCTCTTGAACAGTCAAAATACTATAGTTATATATTATGGGCGACGCAGTTGTGTATTTAGGCCATGTGCGGAATCATTGCTTACTCTGGGGAGAGGCAAGCATCACCTATTTTGCTTGAAGGATTGAAGCAGCTAGAGTATAGAGGCTACGATTCTGCTGGAATGCTGACAATTGACTCGAATTCTGAATTCGAGTTGAAAAAAGATGTAGGTAAAGTCCTGGAAATCAATCAGAAGGTCAACTTTCTCGACCTTGAAGGAATGATGGGTATTGCACATACTCGCTGGGCTACTCACGGTGGCGTGACCCGCGCAAATGCCCATCCTCACGTTTCGAACAACGGGAGAATCGGGGTAATTCACAACGGCATTGTTGAGAATTACAAAGAGCTGAAAGCAAAGCTAGTCTCAGAAGGGTTCACTTTTTACAGCGAGACAGATACTGAAATCGTTCCAAATCTGGTTGAGTACTGGATGCGTGTACGTGGACTTGATTTCCTACACGCAGTCTTGAATACATTCCGATCACTTGAAGGAAATTTCGCCCTAGTCGTAATCGACAAGGACTCGAAAATGATCATAGGCGCAAAGAACGGCTCACCTCTTGTCCTGGGTGTGGGGAAAAATAAGGAAGAGTTTTTCCTTGCGAGCGATATTCCCGCTTTCTTGGAGCACACGAAGGATGTCGTGTATCTTTACGACGGCGACACTGTGATTGTGTTTCCGCCAACTACTCAGAGTAAGCGGCATTATGAGATTTTAGAT
Source organism: Nitrososphaerales archaeon (assembly GCA_035533635.1). Lineage (GTDB taxonomy): Archaea > Thermoproteota > Nitrososphaeria > Nitrososphaerales > CADDZS01 > DATLTL01. Next base: position 2,192 of record DATLTL010000074.1, on the reverse strand, counting down.
TATCGTACCGGTACACTTGTTGAACGACCAGTCCAGAGCGTTTCATGGGACATCGAACACGCCGCAAAGGGGGAGTTTGACCATTTCATGCTGAAGGAGATTTCGGAGCAGGTCGAAACTATTCAGAAGGCTTCCTCGCAAGACAGAGAAGTAATCGAAGACATCACTCAAAGAATCAGAAAGGCAAAGGGCGTTTTCCTGATCGGTTGCGGTTCGTCCTACCACGCGTGCCTCTCTGCGAGCTATCTGTTTTCCAAGTTAGCCTCGTTCCACATAAACACCGTACTCGCTAGTGAATTTTCGGCATACGAGAATTTCTTGAAGGAGGAGACTCTCGTCATTGCAGTGACGCAGAGCGGCGAGACCATAGATGTGCTTGACGCGATAAAGACAGCGAAGCAAAAGGGGTGCAAGATAATTTCAATTGTTAACGTGATGGGTTCTTCGGCAACCCAATTCGCTGATGCTTCGTTATTCCTAAATGTTGGACCAGAAGTCTCTGTTCTTTCAACGAAGACCTACACCGCTCAGCTTGCAGTGCTTTCATTGCTTGCGTACTCACTTGCCGGCAAATATGATGAGGGTGAGAGGGAGCTAAAGTACCTCTGGAACGTTGTATACAACCTCACTGCCGCAACTATGAGAAATAGAATCAAGGAACTCGCCGACAAATTATCAACGAGCAATCACATCTTTGTCTTGGGCAGAGGCGCTCTGTTTGCGACAGCACTTGAAGCTGCACTAAAGATCAAAGAAGTTTCCTACATACACGCGGAAGCTTTCGCAGGAGGAGAGTTGAAGCATGGCCCGATTTCCCTGATTGGAAAGGGGACTCCTTGCATAGTGTTTGTGTCAAAAGATACCGAGAACAATATTTTATCGAATGCGATGGAGGTAAAAAGCCGTGGGGGCTATCTCATCGGTGTAGGACCTACGCCCATAGATACTTTTGATTTCTTCATCAAAGTTCCTGAAAGTGACGAACTGAACCCGATTTGCCAGATTATTCCTATCCAGATCCTCGCATACCAGCTCGCAGTGATATTGGGACATGATCCAGACAGGCCGAGAAATCTGGCAAAGAGCGTAACTGTTCGCTAGAGAAAATGAATCCGACTGCGAGTGAGATTAGAGAATTCTAGCTTAGTTTCATGAGTTATTGACTATCGGTCGCCGGAGAAATTGAAACCGCTGTTCCGAAGGCAATGATTTCATTCACCGTGAGCCAACAACATTACTCGGTCTTGTTAGTGGAACTTGCTCGCTCTCCTTGGTACTGACCAGAATACTGGGAAATGAACTCCCTGTCCGATTTCAGAATTATTATCTGACCTATCCTGGCGAACCTCTGAATGCGCGCAGGTCTGTGACAGACGAGCATCACCTTCGGTTGCCCAGAGTACCCTGGATCAAACAGTGCCGTCCTTACGTCCAGCCCGTTTCTCAATAAGGTAGATCTTGGAAGCAGGATTCCGATTGCGTCTTTTGGTATAGTCGTAATCTCATTGAGATCTACAAAGTAAGCTCCAGTTTCATTCAATTCAAAATAGTCGTTTACCAGGGGAACATCTTCAAGTGTGGAATTCTCTCCCTTCTTAATTCCAAGACTAAACTTGTTCTTTGGAAAGGAATGAATCTTGCTTACGGAGACATCGTATCCCGCTGGCTGCTTCTGCTCGCCAGAGTCAGCTTGAATGACTTTTTGGATTAGCGGAGATATCTCTTCTCCAGATAAAATTCTAGGCAAGTTTCTTCGGCCGCTATGGGAAATTTCACTCCCATAAGCGTTTCAGAATAGACGAGTCTACCTTCTGCGTTCAGACATCAAGCGATAGACTTCTGGTATCGCCATAGAATATCCGACGTGAATACAGTCCTTTTTCTCGTCGAACATGCAAATTAGATCCTTGCCATGTACTTGGACTTCGACTATTCTTTGAATTTTGTTGTCCTTGATCATGATCGAGTTGCCTTCGAGTCCTATTTTTTCCATAAATGGAGCTGTCAGTGACAAATTTTCGTCCGCCTCGACCTTCTCAATTATGATGTCGTTGACGTATTTCGAGAAACTCTTTGTCAGCTTCTCGGACTTCACCTTCTGATTATATCTCTGCTTTGCCTTGTCATGGGCTTGCTGAGTGATTGTAACTACGCTGAATCCTTCCTTGGGCATGGTCAGTCACTTACAGTAA
>DATLTL010000073.1:0-16837 GCA_035533635.1 Nitrososphaerales archaeon | reverse complement strand
CAGGAAATACGAGTTTACTGTCGACGGATCTATGCCAACTCTAGAATTTGAAATTACTGCCGGCAAAGAAAGAGAGCACCTCCATCTAGAGCTATACAATCCCTTGTCCAACGAAATTTTCGAAGCAAAGTTCGCAAAAGGCCGGATAGAGGTAGACAAGGACGGCTCGATCACCTATTTCTCGACTGGCGCAGATCAGGTGAACCTCTCTCTGTTCTTAGGGCGGAATTTACAAATCTCACTTAACAAGAAGGGGCAAGTGGTGATAAGATCTCCTTCGAGGATTGTTTCAATTGAAAGTGACATTAAATCCCAAGAGAAAAGTGGAGAAGTCACTTCTGATACAATCAGGTTTAATCTAGAATAGATTATTTCTTTTCCGTGGGTTTTGCCGAGTCGTACCGAGATTTGACTCTGTATCTTAGATATCTGTCGTCTGGAGAGAATTTCGGTGGGTGAGGCATCACAACCTCATTAGATCCGCATTTGTGGCACTTTTCGCCCAACGTATATGTCTGACAGACCTTGCACTTGTTCAAGATTCTATTCAAGTTGCTTCCGAGATCCCTCTCTTGTAAAAGCAAACTTGCCCTTGCTCTTTTCGATTGTCGACTGGATTCGCTCCAATGCGTTTTGGAGCGCTCTTTCTCCGACTTTGTAATTTTCGGCCTTGATTGTTAATCTGTATCTCGGTGTTCCGAGGTACGTTATCTTTACTTGAACGCCGGATGCCTTTAGATCTTCGCCGGCCCTGAGCGCTCTCTTGATGACCTCTATGCCGTCAGGAGCCTTGACCCTGATGTCCATCACGCCCCGTACTTCGACAATTGGAATGGCAATCTTTTCTATGCAAACCGCTTCTATGATCGCGCCTTTTTGAGGATCTAATCCTAACTTCTGCAGCGCTTTCGACCCACGCCTTGCGATGTCCTCGAAACCGTCGTAAACAGAATCATATTGAACCAGGATGCTGTCTTCCAACGCACGTAGAGTTTTGTCATCTGCATTCAACTTGACTTTTAGAGCGTCTAAGATAGATCGGGCCTTCTCGGATTTCTTTACCTCGATTATCTTTGCCTTCCTTTCTTCGCCCGAAACCTGCCTCAGGGAAAGGTCGATTTCTCTGCGTCCGCGGTTTATCCTGATTACTTTAAGCACTATTTTTTGTCCGGGCTTTGCGTACCTTTCAATGTCTCTGACCCAACCTGTTGCGATTTCGCTGATGTGCAAAAATGCGGGCAGCTTGTTGTACTCGTCCAGACTAACGTAGACTCCATGCGGTGTAATCTCGTTGACACTAGCGATTACGAGTTCGCCCTCTTCGGGCATCTGTTGTGGAGCTTGCGCGTCTTCCACTGTCAATACTTAGGATACCTTCTGAGAAGGGTTGCTTTCCGCGCTAAATAGGCTTTTGAAGTTCAGTTCAACTGTCATTAAGTAAAGTCCAATCTCTTTACTTCAGCTGCCAAGCTCTTTGTGTACTCTATCTTGCCACCAGTGTTGTACGCGAGGATTTCGCCACATTGTTTGCACTTTACTTCCTTGGAGCTGTTCGAATAGAACACGTTTTCAGTTCCGCATTTTACACAAGTTCCTGAAAGAAACGCGCTGTTTGGCCTCGGGATACTGATTCTTTCCTTTCTTACCATTTTTACTGCTCAATCTCCAGTTTTCGTAATCTGATACCCAAACGTATTACGTATTTCCCGCATTCTTTGCATTTCAGTCTTAGTACCTGTTTCTTCGTTGTCTTTGCCGTCCTGACTAGTTTCGGGAATTTCTGGCCGCCGTATCCGTGAATATCTTCTTCGTGGCGCCTCGCACCAATTGCAGTCGCTCTTTGCTTTCCCGCCTTGTACAGCCCCACAACGTGAACGGTGTGCTTGTTGCACTTTGGACAGTACGTTTTCATCTCTTTTACCATTTTCAACTTAAACGCTCATCTTCCTTGACTTGGCAAAAGCCAATTGAAATTCTGCCTTTATTAACCAATCTGGTTCGAGCCGTGTCATTCCGATAAAACAGAGCTGGAAAATCTGTCTGTTTTCTCAACTGATTGCAGATAATCAAAAGGTTCCTTAAAGAAATCTTGACACGCGCGGGTTTCGTTGAGATTTCATAACAAAAGAAGGGAGATGGGCCGGACCGTACTCACTCCGAACATCGGACTGGGTACCCCTGATTTTTGACTAACGATTTCCGTTATTTCTTCCGGTTGGAGTACTTCCAGTACCATTCAAGTCACGCATGCAGATTACATCCCGTCTCAAATTTAAACATTCAAAATTCATGATGCGTGTTCGACGCGACTAGTGTCTAGTAGAAAAATTCTTTTTTTCATTAGCGCCTAAACGTGCCACATTCATAGGTTTCAGATACATTTCCAAGCGTCCAAAAGACGAAATTACTTCGATTCTTGGTTATCATGCCCCCCGGCTCTAATACGATAATACTGATTCCTATGACTATCCTTGAAAAGAGGCTCCTCCTAACGCCCGCGCGCGCCCAGCGGGTCATGTCTCCATCTGGTCGCCTGAACTCGGACTGTAGATTCTTCAACGGCTCCGATCGCGCTTGAGAAATCAAACGCCTCCGAAAATCGGAATCGGTAGGCACATGGACTTCCGCGACGAGCTATCAGACTTTGCCTTAAAACAGTCATCTTGCGGTTTCCGCGGGTTACACCTACTGGGTGGGAGGAGATACTATCGCTGCAAATCGCTCTGAATGTCTGAGTCGGACAGCTAATCTAGACAAAAATTAGAGCGTGACTCGGAGAACTCTTCATTCCTATGGTCGCTACTACCTCAGTCCAGACCACGTCCCTGACTCCCTTCATTGCTTTTACTTCCTCTATTAGATCGAGCAAAATACCGTTGTCTTTGACGAAGACTTCGACGCGCAAATCGATAGTGTGTTCTCCTATGGTTCTAAAAGCTGAGGTCACCTCTTCACGCTTCAATAGTTCATTGCCAATATTCATCGTCTCTCCGCCTTCAGTGTAGATGAGAAGGTCAATTCTCCTAAATCCGAGTTTGATTGGGTCTAGTGAGTATGTTTTGATTAGATAGGTTTCTTCCAACTTCTTCCGTCGCCTTTGGACGGTGCTCAACGGAATTCCAAGTTGCAGTGATAATTCATGCGTGGGTATACGTCCCTCGGAATCAAGAAGCAATCTAAGCATCTTTCTGTCAATTGCAGAGAGAAAAGAGTTCAAGATTACTGGCTCGTGTCTGTCAGTGTTTCAACATCAGCGAGTTTTCTGACTAAAAGACTCGCTAGGCGACATCTAGAGATTTTGAGCCCTGTTTGTGTACGAATGGTCATGGTGTGTTCCTATGGTTCGAGTTTGATTCTGCCGCCCTAGTCTGCAGGCGTTACTATGGCGCGTCCTTGCGAATTGCACTTGGTGCATCTGTACCGTACAAGCACACCGTGATCAAAAGGCTGGCCATCTTCTACCTTCCAATCATGGCTCTGAAACATGTCGGTTAGAGCAGATGTTGATTGTTCATTAACGGCACTCATTGGGTCTATGCAAAAAGTCGGTCTTTCCTTTTCTGTTTCACTCATTCTTTCATATTGTTCTTGGAGATAAGAAGTCGTTTGCCCCACCAAGTGAGTCATTGGCAGGTTGCCAAATGAAACTTAATCACTCAAATAAAGCCCGAGAAATTGGGAAAGAGTCTACCAAGCGTCTTTGCATCGACTAAAAACCTCGCAAATTGTGCTATGTTTGACTAAACGCTCATGCACCTGACGCTTTGTATGTTGGATCATTCGCAAAGGCATCGTGAAACGGCGTCGAAAATATTCAGTAAATAAGACACAGCTGCACCATCCAGTAATTAATCACCATTTAGGCAGAATTCGTTAAACGTTTCTTGAGAGGGGTGCCTAGTCTGTTCGGTTTTTGGGCCGATGAAGATATTCGAGAAAACAATTGCGTGAGTGTATGGGTTCGAATCGGTTTCCACATGCGTGGCGCATACGGACGCTCGGTAAATTTCCCTGTGGGTTTGGACTCATTACGATTCGTACCCATTCGAAATAAAGTTATAGGAGAAACTTTCCTGCTGTACGTAAATCAACAGGTCAAAGGTTTCAGTTATGCAACTCGGCTACCTGTTGGTGGGGTTCATAGGAAAATCACAGAAACAGGGCTTTACAACATGTGAGCGCGCCCGGTGGAATTAACGCCCGAATAGGTTCTAATTTCGGATTTCTTTGTACTTCTTGCTGAATTGAGACGGCGGCGATCTGAAGTTAGTAACTTGAGCTTCCAAGAAATTACGGCCGGCCTTTTCCGTACTCGGAGGCGTTGTAAAACCATTTCCTTTGAGGTATCTAGCATCATCAGCTCCGCCGATAAACCTTAAAGTCAACTCAACTGACAGACTTCTCTGGAAGGTAGATGCATGTGCGCCGTGTCTGTGTTTTCGATGTTAACGAAACGCTGTTGGACTTGGGCGCGCTTGACAAACACTTCGTAACTATATTTGGTAACGGTTCCTTGCGCAATGCCTGGTTCGCGCAGTTCTTGCAATCTGCCATGGTCTCGACCGTTACGAATTCCTACAAGAAATTCGGTGACCTCGGCATCGCTGCACTTGAGATGCTTGCAACTCGCCATGGTGTGCGTCTCGTTGAGGAACACAGAAGACTCATCCGCCATGGAATGCAACACTTGCCCGCGCATCAAGATGTTCGCGAATGCCTCGATGAGTTGCGCCGTGCAGGCATTCGCCTCGCGACTCTGACAAACTCCACGGAGGAAGTGGCTGAAGCCCAGCTCAAAAATGCCGGCATTCGTGATTACTTCGAACAGGTCTTATCGGCGGACACTGTCCAGCGTTTGAAGCCCGCGTCAGAGCCCTATCACATGGCCGCAGACAGATTAGGCGTTAGCATTGACCGAGTTTGCCTTGTAGCAGCTCACTCTTGGGATATTGCTGGGGCATTGCGCGCAGGTTGTGCTGCGGCATTTGTGGCACGGCCTGGCATGGTGCTCGACCCCTCGTTCGAAAGACCCGACGTGATAGGCGTCGACCTACGTGAGGTCAGTCGCCAGATTCTGCTGCGTGACATGTAAGAGTCATCAGGATTAGCGTCGACGAAAAATACTGATGTTGGGCGATAGTCTCTTTCTGACAATTCACTGATTAGCCAAGTCTTCTTTTCACGCATACGAACATTCATTGCAACAACTTCCGATGCAAAAAGTCGGCCCGGTGGGATTTGAACCCACGACATATTGGTTAAGAGCCAACCCTCGCTGACGTTGCTGCCCAAACTCGTCGATGGGAAGAATCTGCTCCTCTACCAGAATATTCTTGAATTGAGTTATTCCAGCGTGGGAAGGGTGATCAAAGAGGCGAATGCTAACGGTCTGTCCCGCGTGCGCGCGAAGAAAGCTGCCGATTTAAGAGCCGTAGAGATTCAGATAATATTAGAGCTCATGTCCCGGAATTTCGTGAATGACGCATGCAAGGTAATTGGCGACGAGTATCGGCTCCCAGTAAAAAGAGCGATGAAGAAACTGAGGCTCAAGGTGGATGCGTTGCTTCTCTCGATATCAATCTCTCAATAACAGATCTTAGCATACCTTGTAAGGAAGCAGTTTTGAGCCCAGCTCGTTGATCAAAAATTCGACGGGCAACTTTGGTCGACCGCAGAAAGTCCTGGTGCTAGCTAACCAAAAAGTCAACTTATCTTTAAGAGTCTCTTTCTTCGTCAGTAGATTTCTTCTGGTCATCAGTCACGAGCTTTCGCTGATCTTGAGAATCTTCGTCTTTTGCAACTTTTGACTTCGTATTGTTCGGGAGCGAGGAAGAGATTGAATCGTACAGTCGAGATGCATGCGCTCTCAGAATGCTCGACGGACCGATCGACGTTTCCAGCTCGGACAGCGTGTCGGAAAGCGAGTCTCTACACCGCTCCAGTTCCGACACAAATTCTGCGTCTGATACCTTACCATCGCCCTTCAATTGCCGCAGAGCTTCAATATCGGAAGCTGTAGTCGCAAATCTGGCGGCAATCTCTTCCTTCGTTTTTTCCTGCTGTGGAAACCTTCTCTTAGCATACGTGGAAAGGAGGGCTCCTTGGACAATAATCGAGGTAAAGGCAACCCCGAGCACCATGTCTGAAACCGTTACTACGTCTGATGCACCAACTACCGCTGACGAAGCGATCGAAGCAGATAGCGCTATCGAAAGCGCGCCCCTCATTCCGCCGAGCATCGCCACATTCCTCCATTTCATCGGAATTTTGCTTTCCACGTCCTTTGATACCCTGTCGAAAATGGTAAGAATCGGATATACAGTCGCGGCCCTCGCCGCGAGTACAGCAATATAGGCCACTACAATCAACTCGAGTGATTGAGAAAGTTTCAAAAGATCGGTTCGAAGCCCAATGAAAAGGAAGGCAACTGAGTTCCCTATGAATGCGGCGATATCCCAGAATATTCTGATTGCTTCCCTGTTAGCTGGGCTAATCGCAGTCTTGATCGTAACGTTTCCGAAGTATAGACCAACGACCGAGACGGCGATCAACCCGGAAAATCCGAGGCCGGTTGCGGTAGCGTACGAACCGTAGACCACGGAAATTGTGAGGATTGTTTCCGTCATACGATCAGAAATCAAGCTAGCGAGCAGTTCGCCGACAAACGCGACACCCAACCCAACCGCGATTCCGCCTCCGAACAGGAAGACGAAGCCTCCAGCTGCGTTGAGCAGCGGCAGTTTGGATGCCGAAATGGATGCCAGAACTATCGTGAATATCAGAATGCCTGTCGCGTCGTTGAACGCGGCCTCAGTTTCTAGAAGCGCTGCTAACTTTGACGGTACCTTAATTCTCCGGAAGATCTCGAGAACTGTAGCGGTGTCGGTCGGAGAGATGACGGCAGCGAAAAGAAATGATATGTAGATTGGAAGTCCGATAACCCACCACAATAGGAGGCCGACAACGATAGTTGCAATTAGCACACCAATTGTGGAGAGGACGAATGTCGGCCTCAGGACTGATCTTAGATCGCTAGATTTGATGTGGATCATCGCTTCGAAAATCAGAGGCGGGACGACGAGTCCTACGAACAACCCCCCGCCCGCGCCTGTGCCGAGGCTCAACATGTAGGATCTTATCTGAGAAAGGGTGCTCCCAACTACTCCAAGTCCTAGGAGATAACTGTTGGAAATAAACACCAGTGCTATGCCGATGAAGACTAGTGCGATGGTGTATGGTAATTTGGATCGAATCGAAATCAACGAAGCTGCTAGCGTAATAGCTAGGAATCCCGTGATGAGTAGCTCAATCGAAGGCAATCCACGGCGCCGAGAAATAATCCAGAAAGTGTCCCATTATATTTGAGTACTGCAGGTGTCAACTAGAAAGGCTGCTTAGAATTCAGAATATGGACTACAAATTATTCGAGGGCGAGCAAATATGAAGCTTGCGCGCGATAATTTTGTACAGCCCGGTTCTTTCTCTTGCTACATTGGAATTTTTGATATTTGATGTACGACCGAGATAGCGTGTTCAGAAATCATTATCTTGATGTTGTTATTTGCAATGAGATGTTGATTAATGAGTAAAGATGACCTTCATCAGACTGACGAAATCGTAAACAGGCTCTTGCTCGACATAAAGGCCCTGGTCTTGCTATCTGAAAGCGATGCCCAGCTCTCGCTGACAGTTAGGGAAAATATCATGGAGTCTCACGACGAACAAGTCACAAAATTCATGTCATCAATCCAGCCGACGGGAAATACCGGAAACCGTCGCGGTCACTTTCTGACAGCACTGGGAGAACTTATTCTAGCATCCTTTCTCACAATCGTCGGGCTCTCCCTACTAGCGCCTTCGTTGATGGGCATTCAATCTCCAGATCAGCTTCTATCTTATTTCACAGAAGTGGTGAATGGTATCTCGGCAAACTCATTCTCCAACCCTTTGATCCCCTTTTTCGATTTTCTATTCGCGCTGATGCTTCTTCTGGGCTCCTTCTATTTGCTGAGACATGCTTCCGTTGATCTCAAGCACGCAGGTCTCTCAGAGTAAATGAGCATCTGACGGAGCACGGCTTCCTTGACTTCAATGTTGGCCCAAAGCGCTTTCGCGCTCAAGCTAATCTCGGTTATCGTCGGCGCCGCACTGGTAGTTCTGTCTCTCAGCTATTTTGTCAATGAATTCGGTTACTTGGAATCCACCGGTTTCCCCGGTCTCGCAGACATTATAATCATCATTTCGATATTGGTTACACTCCTGTCAGGTATCGCCCTGCTCACCGAGCTTCCGAACTCGCTGCGCGTCAGATTCCAGCGGGCACCCAGAAGGCGAAAGCCAAACGAAGTGTACGGATTTGGCACCATTCTTGCGATTGGACTCGGAGCCACCCTCGGATCTCCGCTGTTCATTTTGATACCGCTTAACGTAGTTCAATACCAAGTGATTTCTGTTGCATCTCTGATCGTTGCCGCAGTCCTTTCACTGGCAATGACAAGAATCTATTCGAGAAATTACGCTATCACAAGCAAAAACAACCTAGACAGTGTTGGCGGGCCGGCTTTTTTAAAGGCCGCCGCTGGCAAAAGGAGCTTCAGGTATTTTGTGAGCAGGGTGTCGATGGCTGTAGCAAACACTGCTTTGGCTGCGTATTCAACGATCGTCTTCGCTCTGTTTGATTTCCAGTTCATGCCGGGTTTATTGGCAAGTTATGGAATAACAGGTTTGACATCGCAGTTTTTTGTTTATCTAATTGTGGCCCTATTTGTGACGTGGTTCGTTCTAAATTCCATATTCGAATCCCGATTCATCAGACTCATCGGGAAAATGCAGATTTTCTTCACGATAATTCTGGTTGCAATCCTGCTCTACAACAGCGAGCTATTGGGAGCCACCAATTCGTGGAATCTCTCTGGAATATTTTCAACCATCAATCTGCCCGGGGGAAATTGGCCTTATGCACTCTTGATCAACACCGCCTACCTGTACTTGCTATTCTTCGGATTTCAGGAGATTCAAGCGATGGAGCGTGAAATTAAATCATCTTCCAAGATTCCGATTCTTTCGTGGATCAAGAAGGATTTCGTGCTGGATAAAGCCAAGAGCCTGACCCTTGCTATGGTCTGCACGGTCGTTGCCGCTTCCTTGATCAACATAATTTACGCGGTTGCAGTCTATGCTTCACGTCCCGACATCTCTTCGCTCGAGTCTGCGCAGATTCCTGCATTGTATCTCGCACAGAACAAGCTTGGGCTGGGCGTTGAGACGACAATGGCGATAGCATTCATGATATCCACCTTTACAACCTTCGTCCCTTCATTCATGGCAGCTTCGAGGCATATTTCGAGCCTCGCCGAGGACGGTTTCATGCCTCACACCATATCAAGAATCTCATGGGTTTTCGTCCTAGTGTCGATAGGAATCCTGTCGGTCTCAGGCCAGAGTTTTCTCATCAGCATAACTGACTTTATGGTCCTGGTGAGCCTTGGGATGATTTCGTTTTCCGCAATATGGATAGCAAAGGTCAGGAAGTCAGCCATTGGTTCACGTGATTTTCTTCCGCTTGTTGTTGGACTCGCTTGTTTTGTAGCGGCATCAGGAGTGTATCTCTTCAACCCCTCTGTGGCTGTTTTCGGTTCCCTTGCAGTTTTGGTAGCCTATCTGCTGTTTGATATCTTCGAGCTTGGCGCGCTGGGAATCGAGCTCTTTCTAGGAATGTTCAACTTGGTGATGTATTCATTCCTGAACTTCTACTCCCATGGATTCGCTTCCCAGAATTTCTTCCTGTTCCAGATTTTCCAGATACTGCCGCCGTCCACCTACATCTTGGCCGAAATCATGCTCGCCTCAAGCGTACTTTTGCTCGCGAATTTTGTTATCAACGTCAGATTGCGAAGCCGCAAAACTATAGCATCAAAAATTGTTTCAACGTACTAGTTGTGCGCCGATCGTATCGCCGTCCATATATGATCAGTCAGAATCAATGCCGAGCAAATCTGCTATCTCCGCCGCTTCTGGGCCGAGCGCCTTTAGTTTTTCCTTGACGGTCTTTTTATCTAAGATGTCATAGTCCGAATTGTCGCTGCTCGAGGATTTCATTGCGTCTTTGATCTGCTTAGCAACAGCCCGCCAGGATTTCGAGAAAAAGTCTGCGAAGTCCAAATTCTCCAAAATTGATTTGTTATCGCAGACTAGTTTGGTTAGTGCTATCTTTCTTCTTTCGAGCTCGTTGACGGAGAGCCAGATTCTTTCCATCAATCGAATGAACTTGTCGGAATCCAGATGAGCGTTAAGGCCGGGTTCAGAAGTAATTTCGACCGCCTTTCCACCTTCAGAAAAAGAGAGCGAGAGGGAGACCCGCGAACCATGTCTTGTGTAAACCAGTTTGATTTGCCCTTCGTCGTCGTCGGGAGCGCACTCGACTACAAGACTCGTCTCAGTAGCCTCGGCGCTTTTCAACGCGTATTGCTCAATGCTGCGAAAATCTGCAACAGGGTCCTTCTTTAGCCAGCTTTTACCCAGCCCCACCGGTACCTTCAACGTGCGATCTAACTGACCCGGCTTGAATCGAATCCTGAAAAACGGACTGATTTTCGTGTCGAGGGAAAACTCATATTCAATATTGTCCTGGCCCCGGTATCTAGCTTTCGCGGCGTATGTAGCATCTTGTAATTCAATTATTATGGAATGGTCTATCAGTGGTAAAGGTGTCGCGTACAAGAATGCTTCAATGGACTTTACTGTTTTGGTCTTTTCAGAATTGGAATCCGAGTAGAAAGTAGTAAGCTGTCTTTGGGCTTCCTGACTCAATCTTTGCTTCAATAGGTCGACTGCAGCCGTCGAAAATTCGCTTATTTGCTTCAGTATCTCGCTTGTACGCACTTCTCCTAAGATGTCCTTCAACTTGGTGACATCATCAGAAATGTCGACCTTCAGTGTTTCAAGTGCAATGAGTCTTCTATCGAGCATGTCCTTTGTTTCCTCGATCTTTTGTTCCTGTTCTCTGCTTCTCTTCAGATACATCATTGCATCCGCCAGGCTCATAAAGGATTGACTTACCGATTTCGCTTGCGCTTGAGAAGAATAGCTTTGGCGAGATGTCATCTTCCTGAACTTGCCTCCAAGATTTCTATAAAGCTTAGCTTCTGAGAGATTGATGCCATTTAAACCCAGCCACCCCACCAGCACTTTGTGAAAAAATTGGTCCTTCTTCAACTGCCGATTGGAAATCTTTGATTGAGGAATAAGAAAGCTAACTGCTTTTCAATAAACATTATCTTCTGGGCCCAAACGGCGCGACATTACGTACGTCGTAGCGAGATTCTTCCCCCTAGTACGAAGCTATTAGCGCTCCCGTCTCAACTTACCTCTCACTTCTCGCTGATTTTCTTGGCAGCCGCCCCAGCCTGGCTGGAATAAACGGAGGCTGTCTCTTCGAATACTTGTTGGATTTGCTTGACCGCGCTGTCAACAAAGCACTCCTTTGACATCATGAAACCGTTTTCTCCCATCTTCTCTGCTTTTTCAGGAGAACCCAGTATCAGCTGAAGCTTCTCCGAAAGAGCGATGTCGTCGCCCGCGGCGAAGGTGAACCCATTGACCTCATTGTGGACAATCTCCGACACCCCCGCGCCATCACTTATGATGCATGGTTTTTTGTGCAACCAACCTTCAACCGCCGTCAGGTTGAATCCTTCGATCTGAGACGGGACCACTACGGCATCTGCAAGAGAATAAATCGCGTTCAATTCTTCGTGATTCAAGTGGCCGAGATAGTATGTAGAATCCTTCAGTTTCAACTCACTCGCCGTTTCTTCCAAATGCGCCTTCCACCGCATCGATTTCGGATGACCTAGCCCGCCGGCTGAACTTCCCGTGAAGCTTCCATTTCCAACTAAAAGCAGGGAAACGTTTGGGAATCTCTTGTGCAATCTGGATAGCGCGCGGATTGCAACATCTTGGCTCTTCACTGGATCCATTCTTGCAACGACAAGAATGTAGCGCGCGTCTTGCTTTTCAAGCGAGAATTTCGACCGTACGGAACTAACCAAATTATCGGAAGGAGGGGTCCAAACGCTTTCGTCAAGATATGGATAGATCGCGTAAGCTCTTCCCCTGTAACCGCTGTGTATCAATCCTTGAAGGTCTCTCCTCGTACTAACAATTATCGAGTCGAATCCTTCGATGTTCTTTAGAACCAGTGACTTCAATCTGTCAGACACTGACGCCAAGTTGAACGGTATGTGCCACCGCAAGATTGCAGGTGCTGAAGGACCAATCAGATTTCCTACGAGAAGCTGTTGGAAATCATGAATCCAAAAAAGATCAGTGTCTGAGAGCATCGAGAGCATGAGTTTGGAACACAACCAGTTATAATTGACATAAGCTTCGTATTCCTGAGGTATGAATTTTAGCTTCCCCAGGCCGTGAATTTCGTTCCAGATGCCCTCCTTGAAATTTGCGTATTTTGCAAGTTGGTCTTGCTCTAACCAAATATTCTGGAAATGAATTCCATCAAATTCAACCTTGCTTGGCGCGTTCGGAGCAAGCGAAATCCATCTTGCATGATTGACAATTCCTTGCTGAATTAATCTCTTGACCGCGGGGAACACCATAGCTGTGACTCCGCCCGGGCTGGAGTCGTAATCTACCCCCTCCTTCAAACTGAGGAGATCAAGTGGCTCTGCCAATACTCCATATTTTTCGAACAATTCGGAATAGCTCAGCTTGAATCTTATCAAAGGAGTCTGCGTATTGACGCACAGCTTGAATGATCTGCTTGCCAACTTCGGGTCTCTACCTACCGGTCCTGAGTCCTTGCTGTTCTTCGTGGATTCGGATCGAGCACTATTTGCCTTCGAGGATAAGCTAGCTCGATCCCAGATTCGTCGAATGCTTTCTTTACTGAGTAGAGTATATCCTTCGACATTTGGAAATTCGTCGGTTGATCTTTCGCCCTTCCCAAGAGCCTGAGTGATATTCCAGGCGATGCATTAGCGTCCGGAGATGCTCCGTTTGCATCTCCCAAGTCCATTACATGAACAACGGGAAGGTTCCCCGAGGGCATAAAGTCAGGATGCTTTCTTGCAGCTTCTTTTAGAATCTCTATTGCTTTGTCGAGATCTGATTCATAGGTAATTGTTACGTAAACCACACACAGTTTGGAAGAATCCACCGAATCATAGTTAATCATCGTCGAACTCAGAAACATTTGGTTTGGGACCACGAGTCTCCTGTTGTCCCAGGTCCGCAAGACCGTGAAGGTTAGTTTGATGTCCTCCACCCATGCCCATTCATTCGCGTATGAGAGAGCATCTCCGATTTTGAATGGTTGGGAAGTGGAGATGACCATCCCAGCAATAAGATTTGAAAGACTTGTTTGTGCGGCAAGCCCAATTACAATTGAGGCGAATCCTGCGGCAAGGAAAATTGAAGCTATTGCCGCCCCTACGCTGGGAAAGCTGGCGAAGGTTGCTACAGACACTCCAATGAGCGCGACTATGGAAAGAACGAGCCTTCTGATGAAAGTGATCGTAGTCCTTAGCCCAGAATCTCTACTCTCGATAGCTACGGAGTAACGCTTGAAGACGATGTTAACAACATAAACCGCAAGATAAGTCATGAACACCCCTGTTAGAAAATTGATGAGCGCCCAGATGTTGGTCGCGACGCGAGGGCTGATCGGAGAGGTAAGCGTGAGATATGCAAGAATGAAAAGACCCATGGTGTAAACTGAATAAACGAAAATTCTGTCAGTCTCTGGTGCCTTGATGAATGGAGGTATAACCTGCTTTATGATTGATCCAGCCGTCTGCATTGACACGGCGAGTATGATCAGCTCCGCTATCAACTGCAAATTCGAAATTTGAAGAAATACAGGAATCGGTGTAGTGATACTATTCAGACTCAATTGCCAACTAAGGAGCAATCCGTATCCTGCAATCGCTACGACAAGAGGCCTCGTCACAACATATTGAAGAGTCAGGAGAATAGCTTCGTGAAGCGCCAGTTTCGGAACTAGTTTCTTGCCTAAAACGAATACCAGCAGACAGGAAACCGAAGTCCCGGCCAGGGAAAAAGCGACAGGCAAATACCCGAAGGGCAACTTGAATTCAACTCGCATTTATGAAACAGATGGCATCGAAATGACTCATCGCTAGCGTTGTGATACATCATAACGCTTAGATAAATATTCCTGAAGGAGAGTTCACTAATGTGGCAAATGGTTTATTACGAATAAATCAGCAAGCGTCCTTACGTGTAATGCCGACCAAAAAGGGATACAGAGCTGCGTACGTCGTCCGCGACGAGAAGATTGCGATGCTTTTGGTCGACCCTATGAGAAGAACTATTTTGAACCTTCTTGCAGATAGGTCGTTAACCGAATCGCAATTGTCCGAATTGCTGGGACTGACGGACGCTTCGGTAGGGCACCATCTTAGAATTCTCTTGCGAGCGAAACTGATCAAGATCGAGAAGCGAGAGGAGGAAGCTCATGGGATCATGCAAAACTTCTATCGATCAGTTGCTCTCTGCATAGTGGTCGATACTGGAAAAATGCCCAAGTTGGTCGCGAAATACTTTTTTCCAATCAACATCGAGCGGATGCGAGGTGCTCTGGCGGCCACAAAAAAGGGGACACGTGGTTTGGCTCTGCGTGATACAAAGCGGCTGGAGGTGATCGCTGAGAATTTGGCAATTCAAATTGCAGGGGAAGCAGCCAAGCTAGGAGTTAAGAAGACATTTTCTGACCGTGAAACAACAACTCTTGAAATCTATCGCAGGGCATTAGAAAAATCGATGAACGCCATGTCATCTGATTGGAATTGAAGTCGAAACAAGCAACACTGGAAGGAGAATAACGCGAAGTGGTAGCGTACAATTGATGGTAGGATTTGATTGAATGACGAGATTTGAAGTGAGTATTCAGCGGCTGATTTCATCTTTTCGCAGCAGGCTTCGCCAGATGGAGAAGGGACTGACTTTCGTTGAGCTCCTGGGTATCATAGTTGGAGTATTCGGTGGACTGGGAGCTGTCGCTTTCAGACTGTTGATAGGTGTCAACCAAGCGTTATTCTTTTCGGACCTTTTGCCCCACATTACTTTCTATGGCGGAAGCGTGAACCTTGGCATCATGCTTCTACCCGCAATCGGTGGACTAATTGTAGGGCCGCTTGTAACGTTGCTGGCCCCAGAGGCTAGAGGACATGGAGTACCGGAAGTGATGGAAGCATACACTCTTCGTGGAGGAAAAATTAGATCCCGGGTTGCCATAGTCAAGGTGTTCGCTTCATCGATCACTTTGGGTTCTGGTGGAAGCGCCGGGAGAGAAGGGCCCATCGCACAGATAGGGGCCACGGTTGGTTCAGCTTTTGGACGTCTGCTCAAATTAGAAGTTGATGAAGTTAGACTTCTTGTGGTATGCGGGCTTTCATCCGGAATCGCGGGAACTTTCAACGCCCCCTTGGGAGGAGCATTGTTTGGGATGGAGGTTCTCCAAGGACGGTTCAGTTGGAAGGGAACAGTTCCGATCATCCTTGCGTCAGTTGTTGGAGCAGCAGTCGCCAACACGATATTCGGTTTGAGTCCGACGATCACCGCCCCCACATTCCAGTTTCTATCGGCTACAGAGCTCATCTTGTATTTCATACTGGGGATTGTTTTTGGATTTCTATCATACGGATGGGTACGCGTGTTCTATTTCATCGAAGATTTCTTTGCGGGCATGAAATTGAGTTGGAAGTACAAAGCTGCTATAGGTGGACTCTTAACGGGGGCAATCGGAATGTTCTTTCCATTATACGGGATACTGGGGGTCGGATACAACGGAGTTGATCTGGAACTTGCGGGTGGCTTTACCATCACGCTATTGCTGGTACTCGGACTGGCTAAAATTCTTGCCACGTCATTAACCGTTGGCTCAGGTGGAAGCGGTGGTATCTTTTCTCCTTCTCTATACATAGGTTCCATGTTTGGGGGAGCGATAGGACTAGTGTTTCTCAATCTTTTTCCAAAAGTTGCCACACAACCATTTGCTTATTCTTTAGCAGGGATGGGCGCAATGTTCGCGGGCGCTGCTAGCGCACCGATAACTTCTATGATAATGATTCCCGAGATGACGAATAACTGGAGTCTTCTTCCGCCGCTCATGATATCCTGTATAACGAGTTTCTACATTTCTTCATATCTCTTGAAAGGCTCCTCCATCTACACACTGAAGTTGGAAAGAAGAGGGGTGGACATAAAGAACCTCGCAATACCCGACGATTTGGCAAATGTAAAAGTGGAAGAAGTCATGCAAGCAAAGGTCGTGACTGTTACTGAAAACACTACAGTGTCAGAATTCATGAAGTATCCATTACAGTATGGTCACACAACCTTCCCAGTTGTCACTGATTCCAAGTTGGTTGGTATGGTAAATTTCGCTCAAGCATTGAAGATTCCTCAGGATAAGAGGGACTCAACAACTGTGAAAGACATCATGAGTCAGACGCCGGTCGTTGTATTCGCTGGAGAGAGCGTGAGAGATGCGCTCAAGAAAATGCAAAAAAACGTTATCACCAAAATTCCTGTAGTTGACAAGAATAATCTGCAAACATTGCTTGGTATATTGACTGAGAGAGATGTGGTTAACGCTCATGAATTGGGCCTCAAGCGTAGCTCGGAATAGAAGACCGAGCTCATGAAAGTCCCTACAGTCAACCATCATGAACAATTATTTCTCTTGTAATATGTCTCAAATCATTTAGATTTTGTACATTAGGTCAAAATTCGGAGATGCGCGTTCTTCGAATTTCACTTGCAAGTAAGGCTTCACCCCAAACCGCCTTGCAACTGA